>JBLHLU010000030.1:0-21173 GCA_047623385.1 Paraglaciecola psychrophila | reverse complement strand
CTTGGCTACCGCGACCAACGAGTCGATCAAGCGGTGATCGATACCATTCGCAATGTCGGTACCCTCTCCGGTTTTTCTACCGCTCTGGATGCCGAGGTGATTAGCCTAATCAAGTCGATGTGCCCCAACATAGAAAAAATGCGCTTTGCCAATTCGGGTACCGAGGCGGTCATCGGCGCAGTCCGCACCGCCAGAGGCTTCACCGGTCGCAACAAGATTGTGGTGGTCGAGGGCGGTTTTCACGGTCTCTTCGACGAGATGATGTGGAAGTCAGACGTCGACAATTGGGATAGCAGCCAGCAGCAGGCACCAGCTATTATGTCTTTTGGTGCCGGCATTCCAGAGAGCTCTCGCGCCCACTTAGAGACGGTGCCGCTAAACGATGTCGCCGCTATTGAAGCGGTGTTTGATCGAGTGGGTGACGACATTGCCGCTATCGTGCTCGAGCCTATTCTCGGCAACTGCGGCAGTATTGCCTCAACCCCGGCCTACATGCAGACGCTGCGAGACATCTGCGACCGGCGCGGCGCCCTGCTGATTATTGACGAAGTAAAAACGGGCTTTCGAGTGGCCAAGGGCGGAGTACAGGAGCTGTACGGCATTTATGCAGATTTAACCACCTATGCCAAAGCGATGGGCAACGGCTATCCGGTAGCGGCCTTTGGCGGCAGCGCCGAGGTGATGGACAGTATCAACTTCAAGCCCGGCGGCGTCACTCACGGCGGCACTTATACCGCCAATATGATTGCCCTCAGCGCGGCCAAGGCCACCCTCAGTATTCTCAGAGACAGTGACGCACTGGCTACCATAGACCGCTGCGGCGCTGCCATTCAGCAACGCTTGGCGCGGGTATTTGACCGCCACGGTATCGAACACCGCTTCGCCGGCCCCAATGCTATGTTTGGGGTACACTTTGGCAGTGAGGTGCCGCAAAATTATCGCGATTGGAAAAAAACCGACAGTGCACTGTACACGGTGTTTGCCCACCGCCTAATTGCCAATGGCATTATGTTAGAACCGGACTCCCGGGAGCCCTGGTTTATCTGTGAGGCCCACCAGAATGTCGACTTAGACTGGCTCGAACAAGTGGCTGAAACTGCCATGAGCGAAGCGCTGGCGAGCTAATATCGCTTAGCGTGCAGCGCAGCGCCTAGCCTTCAGCGGCGCGCTGCTGTAGCGCCAACTCCCGAGCCCTAGCGTCGGGAGAGCCAGTATTGCGGGCCAGTAAACTGTACAGCCCCGGCACCAGATAGAGCGTTAACACCGACGCCATCGAAACCCCGAACAACACCACAATACCTAAAACATTGCGGCTCAGCGAACCGGGACCACTCATCAATACCAGCGGCAGTGCACCGACCAAGGTCGAGATAGTGGTCATCATTACCGGTCGCAACCGCAACTGGCAGGCCCTGATAATCGCCTCGGTAAATTCCTCACCGGTGTCTCTAACTTGATTAATAAACTCCACCAACAAAATACCGTTTTTGGTGGCGATACCGATTAACATCAACAAACCGATCTGACTGAAAATATTAAACGTCTGCCCGCAGATAACCAACCCCAACAGACCGCCGACCAGCGCCAACGGCACCGTTACCATAATCACCGTAGGGTGAATAAAGCTCTCAAATTGCGCCGCCATCACCAAAAACAATACCAACAGTGCTAACCCGAAAGTAAACAGCAGGCCTGAGGAGGACTCTTTGTACTCCAGCGACTGCCCCTTGTAATCGATCTTAGCGTTTTCCGGCAGCGCCTCATTAACCGTGTTTTCGAGAAACTCTAGCGCCTCACCGAGACTAACACCGGGCGCCAAGCCACCACTTATGGTCACCGCCCGCATTCTGTTATAGCGCTTCAACGAAGCAATACCGGCCACACTCTCGTTGCTCAGCAGGCTTGATAGCTGTACCAGTTCACCCCGATTGGAGCGCACATAGAGCTTTTGAATATCATCCGGAGTCATCCGCTGACTGTCCTTCAACTGCACAATTACCGGATATTCCTCGCCGTTGTCGATATAGGTCGAGGCTTGTTGATCGGTCATCAAGGTCTGTAAGGTCTGACCCACTTCCTGCACCGACACGCCCAAGGTGGCGGCACGGTTGCGGTCTATGCGCAGCAGAATTTGCTGCTGGCGCTCCTTCAGGTCACTATTGAGCATGGCAAACAGGCCACTGGCCCGCGCCGCATCAATAATAGTGTCGCGCCACTGCGATAACTCGCTATAATTTTGCCCCTGTAAGACAAACTGCACTGGGCTATTGGGGCCGCCCCGAGACAGGCCCGAGGGCATAAACGCCATAATCCTGAGACCCGGCAGCTTGCTCCACTTCTCCAGCATTCGCTCGCGCAACTCGAAGGCAGTAAAATCGCGCTCATCCCAGGGCACCATCGACACCCGGGAAAACACTTGCGAGGTGCCGCTGGCGGCTCGGGCCGGCGACACAAATAACACTCTAGCTATACCGCCCTGCTGTTGCGCCTCTAACAACGGCGCCTGCAGTTGCTCGATAATACCGCGCATGGTGTTGACCCCGGTTCCCTCCTGAGCAATAGCCATCACCATCAGCGTGTCCTGATCTTCGATCGGTGCGTACTCTGCTTTGAGTAGTCCAGACAGATAATAACCGCCGCCCAGCGCTGCCACTACCACCGATACCGACAGCAGCGGCCGAGCCAGCGACCAGCGCAGACTGCGGCCGTAGCTTTGCTCCAACGCAGCCATTAGCGGATTCATAAAACGCTCAATCATCGACGCCCGGCGATTGCCGGTGAGCAACTTACTGCACATCATCGGCACCAGCGATAGCGCCATAACCGAGGACACCACCACCGCGGCACAAATCGCTACTGCCAACTCAGAAAATATGCGCCCCATATTGTCCTGCATAAATACAATTGGGGTGAACACCGCGATCAGTACCACCGTAGTTGCCACTACCGCAAAGCCGACTTGGCTAGCCCCTTTATAGGCGGCCAGTAACGGCGGCTCGCCTTTTTCGATGCGCCGGTAAATATTTTCAAGCACCACGATGGCATCGTCCACCACCAAACCAATGGCCAGTACCATTGCCAGCAAGGTGATCAAGTTGATTGAATAGCCAAAGGCCTGTAGCGCAATAGTCGCCCCTAACAGCGACAACGGTATACACACCACCGGTATTAACATCGCTTTAACGTTACCCAGAAATAACAGAATAACCAAAGCCACCAAGGCGGTGGTTAAATAAATCGCCCAGTACACACCACTAATAGCCGCACGAATAAACGCCGAGGCATCACCCGAAGTCGATATCGCCAAACCCGCCGGCAGATCCTGCTCTATGCGTTTGATCTCCAGGCGAATCGCCTCTAGCACTTCTACCGTATTGGCATTAGCCTGCTTAACAATGCCCATAGCCATGCTTTCATTGCCATTGGTAATAAACAGTTGTCTGAGGCTTTCGCTGCCCACTTCAATATCGGCGACATCACCGAGTCGCACTAACTGCCCCTGCTCCTGAGTGCGCAGAACCAGCTCGCGAAAGTCTTGCTCCGTTTGATAACTGCGCTGCAATCGCACCGGAAATTCCAGCGTGGTCGACTCTATCCTGCCGGCGGGTAACTCCAAATTTTCACGCCGCAGTGCCGCGACAATATCGCTTACTGTTAGCGCTCGGGCAGCGAGGCGCTGACGATCAACCCACACCCGCATCGACTTCGAACCACCGTATACAGCAACTGAGGAGACCCCGGGTAGTACAGCAAAACGATCTGCCACGTAGCGCTCGGCGTAGTCGGTCACCTCCATCACCGGCAAAGTTTCTGATTCCAAGCTAATGTAGACAATCGGAGTAGCGTCGCTGTCGGCTTTGGCAATGCGGGGCTGGTCCGCCTCCTCTGGCAGGCGATTGATTACCCGCGATACCTTGTCACGCACATCGTTGGCGGCGGCGTCGATATCGCGGCTCAGAGCAAACTCAATATTTATATTGGAGCGCCCGTCAGTACTGCTAGAGCGAATCGCCTTGATACCATCGATACCGCTAATTTCTGCTTCAATTTGCTGGGTAATCCGGGTCTCGATAACATCGGCGGCAGCGCCGTTGTAACTGGTCGAGATAGACACCTGGGCTGGCGATACATCAGGGTACTCTCGAGTCGACAGGCCACTGAAGGCCATCACCCCAAAGGCCACCAACAACAGTGCAATAACGGTGGCAAATACGGGTCGCTTAACAGACAGTTCCGGTAATAACATGGCGGCTACCGCTCCACGCTGCTGGCGATGGGCGCAGCCGGCAGCGCTCGACCTTGTCTATCAACTTCGGCAATAGCGCTGCCGGGGCGCAGGTTCATATGGCCGCTAATAATCACTTTGGCGCCGAGTTCTAAGCCCGCTACAATTTCAATACCCCCGGGCACTCGCTTACCCAGTTCGACCTCCAAGCGCCGGGCCGTTAACTGCGACTGTCCAGCCTCAGTGATATACAGGTAACTTTGCCTGCCATCTTGAATCAGTGCCTGCTCCGGCACAATCAATGCCGCCCGCTCGCTCAAATCGACCCATACATTCATCGCCATACCCGGGCGCAGTAAACCCTCGCTATTATTAAGCAATGCCCGTACTGCAATAGAACCACTGGCGCGGTCGACACGGCTGGCAATGGTGCTGACTTGAGCGCGAAACGGCTGTTCTGGCCAGGCCTGACTAAGCGCCTCAATATTGCCACCCATTGTCACTTTGCCCAGATACCGCTCCGGCACATTAAAGTCCAACTTTAGTGAGCTGATATCGTCTAACTCAGCGATGACGGTGCCGGGAGTGACCAACGCGCCCTTGCTCACCTGACGAAAGCCCAGTACACCACTAAACGGTGCCCGTATCAGTCGGTCACCGAGTTTCACCGCAATGACTTCGAGGCGCGCCTGAGCGCCCTTAGCCCGGGCTGTGGCTTGGTCTATTTGGGTGGCGGTTACCACCGCGCCAGTCAGCTTTTGCAAGCGCCCCAAGTTCAAGTTGGCCTCGTCTAAATTAACCGTCGCTTCATTGAGCTCTGCATTTTGTGCCGCGTTGGTCAGCTCTACAATAATGTCTCCGGCCTCGACAAACTGGCCGTCTTGAAAGTGCACCGCCGCTACTTGCTCAGTCACTTTGGCGGTCAGCGATACCGACTCATTGCCTTGCAGCGCGCCGATAAACTCTAATTGCTCAATCAGCGCTCTGTTGACCGCCACCCAAGTGACGACGCTGGTTGCTGGCCGCTGTTTAACCGCCGTATCGGCAACACTTGCCACCTCATCGGTACAGGACACCAGCCACTGCACGGCGACAATCATCAGCCCCATAGAAATAATTTTGCGCAAAACACCCTCCCCTGAAACGATCCCTTGGGGCTTCACCGCCAAGGGTCACTGGTATAGAACGATGGTCTAGCGCCACCTTATTTATTAGTAAACAGATACGCATTAACAATTAATGCGTAGTGGGTAATACATCTCAACACACAACAGCGACCTACTGGCTACGGCACATCACAGCATGACATTAAAAAATACAGCGGCCAAAGGTGTCGAATTAACGCGATATAATAACCTACTTATCCCATAAATGCTGTTGACCGCGGCCAAAGACCGGCACCGATACGCTGTTAGCCCCAGCGAGTTGCTCGGTGCTATCTGCCGAGATATTTTATCGGCGGGCTTGGGCCGAGGGCCTAGAATCAAAACAAAAAGTCTTAGCGGACAACGGTGTTACGTCACTGCAGCAAGGGCTTCAACACCGCTGTAGCGACAAAACAGTGTTATGACAAAAAAGTGTTATAACAACACTGCTCTCAACCACCGCCTTAAGAAAAAAGGCGACATGGGTGCAAGCTAACAAGGGCATCAGGACAGCGTTTTACCCTGCGCAGTTAATTTGCGGTGGTGATGCAAGGTTTCAAAAGTGAAGATAACAAGCGCCAGCCAAATACAGGAAAAAGTGATAAGACGGTCGACACCGAAAGGCTCCTGATACATAACAACGGCAATCAACAGCGCCACACTTGGCGCAATATATTGAAACATACCCGCGGCTGTTAGTGACAGACGGTTGATCGCCGCGGCAAAACACAGCAGTGGAAACGATGTAATTAACCCCGCCGCAATCAACAGTAAATCGGTACTGATATCAACCTGGCCAAATTTCAGCTCACCGCTTTGATAAACCCAAAATAGTGCTGCCAGAGCAAAGGGAGCCATCATCAACGTTTCTAAGGCCAGCCCGGCAATCGACTGCAGCTGCAGCTGCTTGCGAATAAGCCCATAAAAACCAAAGCTTGCAGCCAGTATTAATGCAATCCAAGGTATTGCACCAAAATACAGCAGCTGAAAGCTGATACCGCAAAATACGATGGCGATAGCCAGCCACTGCAGTTGCCGCAGCCGCTCTCCCAAAAAAATCATACCCAGAAAAACGCTCAACAGCGGATTGATAAAATAGCCTAAGCTGGCCTCGACGATATTATCGTTGAGCACAGCATAAATAAAAACCAGCCAGTTAATCGACAACAACAGTGCACTTAAAAACAACAGTCCCAACTTATCTCGCGATATTCTGAGCTGGTATAGTTGTTTTTTGTAAATCAGAATACCTACTAACAAGACCACCGACCACAACACCCGCTGCAGCAATATTTCTACGGCTGAAACGTGGGCAATCGCTTTGAAGTAAATGGGCATCACGCCCCAGAAAAGGTAGGCGGCCAGGGCAAAATAGGCCCCTTGTATGGCACTCTTGTCAAACACAGTTATTCCATTTTCGATTGTGCTGGAGTGCCAGCACAGCACACTGGCTGCTCATCGCAGTTAGCCGCTTTTTAGCCGGCGATATCAGCCGACAGTATTGCTGCACTACCGACAAAACAAGCTGCTTCGAGGGTACTGAAGTGCTCTTCAAGGACCACGCCCAGCACCCTAAGAATTACCCTGAGCAGCCACTTGCCGTGCTCCAGAGCCCAGCAATAACGATGCCACTGAGGTCATCTTTAATAGTGTTACCGGCATAGTATTTGTCACTAAATTCGATTACGCCATCCTTGCTGCCACTGCGCTGTGGTCTACCCAGCGCAGTAGTCCTGTTGCAAAAGGGATTATTGTAAAACGTTTCCCGTTCTGTGGCTAGCTAGGCTAAACAGTACCCAGCCATAAAGCGCAAGCTGCGAGCAGTCAAAATATGCTACTTATTAATACCCACCCCAGGATATCAACTGAAACGCTTTTTTAGGCAACAAGCACCGCGCAAAAAAAAGCGCCCATCGGCCAAGCCGAGAGGCGCTTATGCTAACTAAAACCTTAGCCTTGAAGTATCATTCGACAATAGACTGGTAGACCAGGTTTTTAAATTCACTACCCAAACGGGTTTTGTGAGGCAGGCTCTGCACCATAAATAGACCAATCAGATTTTCCTCGGGGTCGATCCAAAACCGAGTGCCAGCAGCACCACCCCAACTGTATGAGCCAACTGATCCCTGCTCGCCTATCTGCCCCTGGTCCATCGCCACAGCAAAACCTAAACCGAAGCCAATACCACTACGACCGGCGCCCATCGGCAGTTCGCCTAGGTGATTAGTGGTCATCAACTCAACCGTTTTTGGCGACAGTATACGTACACCGTTAAATTCGCCACCATTGAGCATCATCTGGCTAAAAATCATATAGTCTTTGGCGGTAGACAATAAACCACCGCCGCCGCCTTCAAATTTTGCACCTTGCTGGTAGCCCGCGTCAATAGTTGTACTGCCCACCTCGAGTTCGGTAGAGGCGTTAGGCATTAAAAAAGCAGCGGGGTTGGCCGCGGTACCCTTGGGCGAATAAATTTGCGCCAAGCGGTCGGTCTTATTCTCGGGAATAGTAAAGCTGGTGTCATTCATACCTAGCGGGTCAAACATCCGCTGCTGTAAAAACTCACCAAAACGCATGCCTGAAATGGCTTCAACCAAGCGACCTTGCACATCAACTCCGACACTGTAGTGCCACTTAGTACCGGGCTCATACTGCAGCGGCAATTGACCCAAGTCAGTGACAAATTCCTGTAGCGTTTGCTCACCCATCAGCCCCGCTTTGCGGTATAGCTTATCTACTTCGGTATTGCCAAAAAAGCCGTAGGTCAAACCGGCGGTGTGGCGCATTAGATCGCGAATAGTGGGCTGACGGATAGGCCTGCGGGTTTCGCCAACTTTAGATTTATCACCGGCACCAATGGTGCGACTGTTAGTACCGTCAGAAACCATCTTGATTTCACCGTCCGCAGTGGACGCCGCCAACTGCAGATTAGCCATTTCTGGGATGTAGCGAGCGATGGGGTCGTTGAGAAAAAAGCGCCCTTCTTCGTATAACATCATCAGAGCAACGGTGGTAATCGGTTTAGACATTGAATAGATACGGAAGATTGCGTCTTCCAGCATCGGCTTTTGGGCCTCTCGATCGCTCTGACCGTAGGTTTCGCTATAAACAATAGTGCCGTTGCGAGCGATCATACCCAAGCCGCCAACCATAATGCCTTCGGTGACTGCCTGATTCATATGCTCGGTAATTCGATCAAGACGCTTTGCTGAAATACCTTGCGCCTCGGGGTCACCGCTATTGAGGTCATTGGCGGCGATCGGCGTTGCCAGCGTGGACAACACTGAGAGAAAAATGGCCGTAATTGATTGTTTTTTGTTGAGCATAGCGGGTCCTTTATTATTGTCAGCTGTCTCGGGGCAATTTAAGGAAGGGAGACTACCGTATTAGCTCGGCAATTTCCATTAACACTACGACAGCTTCGCACTCTCGCAAGGCTTGTATCGGCTCTTGCACAGGCCTCTCAGTCGCTCTGGGCAGCCGCTAATATGGCCAGTCACCGCGATTAAAAACGTCACAAAAGCTCTGATCGACAACGGTTTTCCTCAACCGCCGCCAAAATCGCAGCGCGCGCAACCATTGCAGCCATTCAGTCGACAATAAGACCACTGTTTTAGCCTGCACGCACGGCGTGTATAGATAGACGCGGCAACCGAAGCACCGTTTAGCCAGCGATACACAGCACCTCATTGTGCCCTTACTATTGCGCCTGGCCTCAGCATGGGAATTTCCGCCGTTGCTGTTCAGCATACTCTGCCAAAGAGATGGCACACCCTGGCGGTAGCAGCGGTGTTATAGCACCGGTGTTATAGCACCGAGAGTGTATCGATGGTAACGAATGAACTATGTTATTATGGTAGATGCAGCAGTGACCCGTTTACTTATTGAACCTCAAAGCTGAGCACTCGAAGACAGCAGCTATTATGATGCTAACTTGATAGGTCTAGGATGTTTGTTACCGTATAAGTTTTGGTATCTAGGGACATAAGCTATTACAATACACGAGAACGGACTTACTCATTGTTTCAGCTATAGCTTCCGCTGATTCATTGAACCGCATAATCAACCTAACAGGCCCGCTTGTTGCGTTGTTAACTAGACAGCAGTGCGATAGTATCTTGTTCTAGCAAATGTGCTCAGAATATATTCAATTCAACCTAACCGATGTAACAGCAGTATTCGAGCTATCATGACTAAAAGAGCTACAGGCAATAACGAGGGCAATGATGCAACCGTGGTGTCTACCTCAAAAGACAAAACGCCTGATGCTCTTACTGCAAAAGACAATGCCGAGACAGTGTTATTACCGATAACACCTAATCAAGACAACGACAGAACCGTTATCAGCTCAGCGCCGGCAACGAGTCAAACAAACAGTGTCGAGGACAATGACGCTACCGTAGTGTCTACCTCAAAAAACAAAACGCCTGATGCTCTTACTGCAAAAGACAATGCCGAGACAGTGTTATTGCCAATAACACCTAATCAAGACAACGACAGAACCGTTATCAGCTCAGCGCCGGCAAAGAGTCAAACAAACAGTGTCGAGGACAATGACGCTACCGTAGTGTCGAGTACAAATACAAAGGCGCCTGTACAGAACGTCGATAGCCAGAGCATAGCTGTCGATGCAACGGTGTTGTATACAGCGCCATTACCGGCCAGTGACCGCACAGTCATCGCCAGCCCTCAGCAAAGCAAAACACGCCTTGGCAGTAAGCTACCTGCTGCTACTGACACTTATACCGGCACCGGCACCGGCACTTATACTGAGACTAAAAACCCCTTAACCAATACTTTTCATAAACCCTTTGCAGTTGGGGGTGAAGCAATTAAAGACCGCTTTATTATAAAAAAAGTACTGGGGGAAGGTGGCATGGGAATGGTCTGCCAAGCTTTGGATTTGCGGAGAGTTGAGGCGGATGACGAAGAGCCCTACATTGCTATCAAGCTATTAAGTGGTGCCTTCCAACAGCATGCCAGTGCGTTTAAATCTTTACAGCGCGAAACGAAAAAAACACAGGCTTTAGCCCACCCTAACATTATAACCGTCTACGATTTTGATCGAGACGGCGACACTATATTCATGACCATGGAGCAGTTGGACGGTCATCCACTGGACGCGATCATTAACGGATCGACTGACGTTAAACTGAATCCGAAATCGGCATTAAAAATTGTCAGAGAGATTGCCCTGGCACTTGAATACGCACACTCCAAAGGGATTGTTCATTCTGACTTAAAACCAGGCAATATATTTTATACAAAAACCGGACAGACCAAGGTTTTAGATTTCGGCATAGCCCGTGCACTTAATAGCGGATTGTACAAAGATAACTTTGATGCTGGAGACTTAAATTCGCTCACCCCTAAGTACGCCAGCCTCGAAATGTTTGGCTATGGCGAACCTGACACCAGAGACGACATCTATGCACTGGGATTAATTGCCGGGGAACTGTTAGCAGGCGGCCACCCTTATCGCGGTAAGACTGCCATTGATGTTCGCGATGGTGAGCTCAAGGTGCAGCTCAATAAAACCTTGGGGGCTCTTTACAAAAGAGCCATTACCAAGGCGGTCGCATTAAATCGTGATGACCGTACACAGTCGGCAAGTCAGTTTTTATCGAGCCTGAGCTGGGCTGAAAAAGGCGCTAAACGGGCGCTATTCGCGGCCACCTTGGTTATCTCATTAGCAGTCGGAAATGTCTTCCTTATAGAGTCTGTTGATAATGCTGTACCGTTATCAGAGCTGCCCGCTGCGGACCAGCAATCGGTGATGGAAAATATTGCCGAGGCTGACACAGCGTTAAGGTTTCAAGATTATAACGGCGCGTTGATCTACCTCGATCGAGTTTACCTGCTACATCCGAGCAACGAAGATGTCGAAGATCGCAGTCAGCAAATCATTGCTGTTTTACAGCAGCAGCTGGAAAACAATGACGGCGATGCAGACTATCGTCAATTTATGCTCAAGCAAGTCGTAGAAGTCGGGAAATACGACTTTATGGCAAGAAACGAACAATACCAAGTATTACAGAAACGACTGCAATAGAGTGGCGGTAATGTACATTGCACTACCAACTCTATCTTTTTTTATAGTCCTAAGGGGGCTTTGTTGTGTTAAACAAAAAAAATACGTTTCGTTCACTCGCGACAATCACTATTGTGGCCAGCATCATCGGCTGCTCCACCAATAATTCAGCGGCAACGGCGCCAGCGGCGGGTCAGTCTACTATTAGCAATGCAGCAGATCACGCCAGCCGTATAGCCGAGCTACAGGTTGTCGATTGCCTACTGCCAGGGCAAATGCGAATGTTAGGCAATCGCAGCTATATGACACCTCGCAGACCGGCTACCCTTAGTGCGGCAGAGTGCCAAACCCGCGGCGGTGAATATGTCGCCTATGACCGCGCCGATTATAAAACGTCTTTGCAGGTATGGCTGCCAACAGCCGAACAGGGCGATGCCGACGCCCAGGTAAGTGTCGGCGAAATATTCGAGAAAGGAGCGGGAGGCAACCCGAACTATGAGGCCGCTCTAGTTTGGTATAACAAAGCAGCGGAGCAAGGCAACAAGCGCGCGCAGTTTAATCTGGGCACTCTATACGAGCAGGGCTTGGGTGTAGAAAAAGATTCTATTGCTGCGCTGGGCTGGTATCGCAAGGCCTGGGGGCTTCCAGAAGACAGCATCGTTTTTCAATCGGCTGTTGATCAGCAGAACAAATCGCTATTAGAAACACTGAACAAGGAGATAAGACGAAAAGATTTGCAGGTGGGTATTATGAGCAAGCAAATCGCCAGTCTTGGCGATCAGTTAAAAAGCCAAAGTAATACGGACTTATTGCTGCAATTAGAAGAGCTAAGGACGCTAGTTATTGTATTAGAGGAAGAAAGCAGCATTGCTAAAGCGCAGAAAGTCTCAATTCAACAACGATCTGACGGTTTAAAGTTAAGGGCTTCCAACGCCGTGGCTGAAATCTCAGAGTTCGAGCGTGCTGGCGACGATGTTACCAGCGACGATATTAATTTTGGCAAATATTACGCGCTAGTCATTGCCAACCAAGACTACGATAAGATTGAAGATCTCGACACCCCGGTAAACGACATCAATGCTGTCGCTGACCTGCTCACCAATCGCTATGGCTTTAACGTAAAGAAAATCATTAACGCTAACGATATTACAGTGATGGAAGCTATAAACAATATCAGCGACCAACTGACGGAAGACGATAACCTACTAATTTATTATGCGGGTCATGGCGCCCGATTGCAGTCCGGTGCTACAGAGTCAGGCTACTGGCTGCCAACCAATGCTGAAGCGTCACCCCGCGATACCTACTGGGTGGCAAATGAATTTGTTACTCGTCATCTTTCCCGATTTAAAGCCCGCCGGGTGTTAGTTGTGGCCGACTCTTGTTATTCCGGATTACTGTCCAGTGCTCCAGGGGTGTTAATGATGGGGGAGGACGGTAAGTACAATAGAGAATATATTAAATACAAAGCGTCCAAGCGCTCTCGATTGTTACTAACCTCAGGGGGCGATCAGCCTATTCTCGACGGTGTTGGGGGCAATAATTCAGTATTCACCAAAGCCTTTGTTGACGTACTGCGCAACAATGACGAAATACTGACTGGCCCGCAGCTGTTTTTGGAAGTAAGAAAACGCGTAGTTACCGCAGCCAAAGCGGTTAACTTTAAACAAAACCCTGAATATAAAACCATCAAGGGTGCCGGCCATGAAGTGGGCGACTTTTTCTTTGTCCCACGTTCAAAGTCATAAATTATTTCATCGAATATTACTCACGTTTTGTTCGAAATACATCAGATGTTCACCCTTTAACGGGGCTAAACAGGGAATTACAATGCAAAACAGTTCAAACAATAACCCAGCGTCAATACTGCTTGGCGTGTCTCTGGCAGTGGCATCGACGCTGAGCCACGGCGACCTGCTGGCGTTTAAAGGTCAATACCAGTCGGAACTAGAAGAGCGCGCCGCTACTTCAAATCAAGCCACCTACACGCAGTTGAAGAATCAAGGCTGTCAAGATGGCGACCGGGCAGCTACTGCTCGCTGTGGTGGTACGACATTCATAGTCTGGAACAATGTACGGGAGTTGGTCCACACCGCCAATGAGTTATCTAATGACGGACCAACACAGTTCAGCCTAGATTCTGACCTTCAGGGCTTAGGTTTTGCGTTGCGTTGGACCGCCGGCGAGGAATTCTCCAGTGAGGAGTCGATGGCCAACAGTTTTGTCAGCGGCCAACTTTCCAGTTTAGCCTCCCGAGTTACCGCTCTGCGCAGCGGTGCACGCGGCTTTAACATTACTGGGCTTGAAACTGAGGGTAACAGTCAGCTGGCACACAGCGGCAAAACCTCATCTAATCAGTCGGGTCTTAACTCTGGCGACGATACCAGCGAAGCATGGTCAAGACTGGGCGGTTTTATTAACGGCAGTTATACCTACGGTGACCAACTCGCTAGTGAACGAGAAGATGCCTTTGATTTTAATGGTGCGCAAATTAGTGCAGGCATCGATTATCGTCTCGACGATCACTGGGTAGTAGGGGTTATTTTTGGTTATCAACAGCAAGAAATCGATTTCGATTCAGCGCAAAGTATTGTTGACGGCGGCGTAACAATGGACGGGCTATCGATTGTGCCCTTTATACTTTATCAATCTGAAAACTGGTATTACAGCGCGTCGGCGGGCTACCAACAAGGAAAATTTGAAACCGAGCGCAGTATTCGTTACCCGTCAGCTAATCCAAATGTAGCCAATACTGACACCGTAGCTATTAGTGACAATGACTCAGACACGTTTTCTGCCAATTTGGCCGCTGGCTATACCTTTCGCCTAGCTGACAACCTTATTATTGAGCCCTCCATAACGCTCAACTACCAAGATGTATCTATCGATAAATACCGGGAGGAAGACATAAATAATGCCGGCTTTGGTTTTATTGTTGATGATCAAAAAATAAAATCTTTAGAGTCGGTACTCGGCTTGAAAATGCAATACTTTTTTAGTAGCGACTATGGCTTAATCATGCCTTATGTAGATCTACAATTTTATTCACAACATGAAAATGACGAACGTTTTATCGATGCAATTTACGTCAGTGCAGCACAGCAAATTACTGATGACGCACGTTTCTCGCTGCCTACCAACAGCCCAGACACCGATTATCAAGTATTCGCTGTCGGCGTGGCTGCGGTCTTGCGCGGCGCACGGCAAACCACTTTTGGCTCCAGTGCCGGTGGCGGTGTTCAGGTTTTTCTCAATTATCGTGAGTTCCAAGGCGTCAATGATTACAGCCAAAAAATTATCTCCGGAGGTTTACGTTATGAATTTTAATAATGTTGAAAATTTGTTAAAGACGACGCTAACTGCCCTGTGTTTTACCTTGCTAACAGCCTGTGGTGGCGGTGGCGGCGGTGGCGGCGGTGTAGGCTATCAAGATGACGACTTACCCCCTGTAGCAAACGCATCGGTGTTAGCGCTTGGCAATAGTTTAAGCACAACAAAAAAATCTTTTGCTGCACGCAGCAACACCGAGATAGTAATAACAGGCAAGGATAGTTTAAGTGATTATGCGCCAATACAAGAATATGTGTGGCAGCAGACGGGTTCGGGGCCCTCGGTTGAACTGATTGAGCGAACTAACAGTGCAGTATTGTTTACCGCTCCTAATGTCGGGGTCGACACTGAGCTCAATTTTCTACTCACAATTACCGATGCCAATGGCAAAACCGATACCGATGAGCTTGCCATAACAATTATTGCGGTCGATGATGCGGGACGTTTCTTATCTGACCCGCGGTCACCCGATAGACAGCTCAGCTTGGTTGCCGCCCTGCGCGGTGGTGAAACAACCGGCAGTAGCAGTCACTCTTTTACACTTGAAGTAATAACCACTGCGCATTGGCGCAATCGGCTCGGGGAGATGGATCAGTTAGTGGTCAAGACAGAAACTATCAGCGATTCCTTTGCCAGCAACTTTAGCCCAGCAATAAACTATGACCCCTTAGCTGAGCCTGCAAACCCGATCTTAGTTATTGAACTTTATCCACTGGACCTCGATGATATTAACCATAACTTTGAGACAGTCGATCGTGACCGGCGCCTTGAGGTCTATGAGGCGGGCTCTGCCTACCTTGAAATCCAAATCACTATTGTCGACAGCCCTAGTATAGATTTCGAGCTGATCGCATTAAATATTAGTGGCGATAGTATAAACAGTACAGACATTGTAGCGCTGGCCAATGAAACTTTTTCAGGCGCTAGTGCGGCACTGCCATCGGCGGTGACAAAATCGTTGACTCGTACCAAAATCAACGGCAAAAGATTGACCGGGCCAGTCAATGCCTCCACTGCCGATAACGGTGCTTTACTGCAAACCTGGAATAGTGAACTGTCTGCCACCTTGTTGACTAATAACGTGCTGGCAGCACTGGGGCTGGAAAGTAACATTTCTGCTAATAATTATTACGCTTTGATCGATCCCAGCGGTCAGTTTTCGAACCTGAGTAACTGGTTATACTATGCCGGCTTCGAAAATGCCAATGGTGATGCAGTGAGCGATGATGCGATTTCTCATGCGGTATACCTCAACAATTACGATTTGGGCTTTGCCCGCGATATGTGGCTGCGCAAAGACAATAATGGCAATGTTTATGCCTATGTAACTAACTACCCGACTATAGAAGCTGCGCTTGAGTCTCGCGGGGAATTTGCGGTGGTAGCGATGGAATACAGTGAAAATCCTGACCCAGCCGGAGAAAATGCGAAAATTGTAAAGTTTTATGCCTTTGTTCCCGATGAAAGAACCGGCAATTATGTTCGCTCCACCAGTATGAATTTTGATGGCGGTGGAGAAAAATTCTTACCTGGGGTGTGTACCGCATGTCACCAAAGCTACCCCGGCTTACGGCAATACACCGATGTCTCCGAAGCAGATCTTGACGCTACCTTTATGCCCTGGGACCTGGACTCGTTTCTCTATGCTCACGCCAGTGATCCCAAGTTTATTGAGACTACCTTGGATCCGACCAAATTCGATGCGCAAACATTAAATGCCAATAGCCGTGAAGCTTTAGAAGAGCAATTGCGACAATTAAATTTGGGCACGCTGGCCACCTATGTTGATAACCCCGGTCGCCACGCAGCGGCTATTCAGCTGATTCACGGCTGGTACGGTGATGAAGACCTAGACCTACCGGTAGACAAATTGCCTACAAACAATTACAACGGCGATTATACCCAGCCTGGCTGGGCGGCGCAGGACCAGCTTTATCACGATGTGTATGCGCGCAACTGTCGTATTTGCCATACCCAAATCAACGATCAAGACCTTAACTTTGACACTTACGACAAATTTATTGATCGGGGTAGGCTTATTGATTATGTTTTTGAACTGGGATTGATGCCGATGGCTCGACTCAGTCTCGACAGGTTGTGGGTTCCCTACGATGGCGGTGAAAGTGGCGCCAATATATTGCGCAGTCATTTGCAGTCACTCGGCAACACCGTGCCTACAGCCCCCGGAGCACCGGTGCCGCGTTTTACCTTTAACACGGTCACCCCGACGATTGATGGCCCGGTGATCATGGACGCTAGTACTAGCGCCTATGCAAAGTCTTACAGCTGGTCACTAGTCGGCCCGCAAGCATCCACCGCTACGCTCAATAACTTGAGTGGCGTGAGCAGCACCTTTAACCCGGATATTGCCGGTGGTGATTATGAGGTAAGCCTAACGATAACCAACGAAAGCGGCATTCAGCGAACATTGGTAAAGACGCTTTCAGTTATTGATCGCTCGCCCATCGCGTCATGCCTAAGTGTCGACGGCGCCAATATGAGTAATAGCGGGCTGCTTGCAGGTATTCCTCTAATCAGTCGTATTGCAGCCAGTGACGATGGCGATGGCGGGGTAACCGTTGAGGCCATGATTGACGGAGCACTCGGTGCAGTGAGTATCGATGCCGGCAGCCTGGCTTTCAGCTACCAACTGTTCAATCCCTTTGATCGCGGGGTAGACCTTATCGGCTACCAGTTGGCTGACGCCGATGGCAGTTTGTCCATTACCGGCAACGATTGTTTGAATTCACCAGCTGACGGCTTTGGCTATATCACTATAGATTCTAGCTCCGCGGGCTTGCTGCCAACGAACGTAACAGCTGCTGCTGATTCGATAAATAATAGCTTCGAAATTAATGTTAGCTGGGATCCACCCACCGAGGTTACCGCTGATAGCTATACCCTGTGGCGCGATGGCTCCGAAGTTTTACTCAATTCGCAGCAGCAAAATAATCGCAGTTATACCGACTCGCCACTGGTTTACGACACAACATACTCCTATACCGTGCGCGCCTTGATTGATGGCTTTGAATCGGCAGACTCCTTCGCGGCAGTAACCTCAACCGCGTCGTTGGTGCCCACAGCATTGGTCGGGACCAGTGTCAATAGCACCCAAATCAATTTGCGATGGGTCGCACCGGCGGGTAATGCTACTTCGTACAATATTTATCGCGACGCTGGTACCGGCAGTGTGCTGTTACAGGGCAATATATCGGCACAGTCCTATACCGACAATAACGTGGCAGGTAGTACTCTCTATGAATATACGGTTACCGGCTTAGATAGCTCAGGCCAGGAATCAGTAGCGTCCAATATTGCCAGCAATGCGCCCAAACCTAATCCACCAGCCAGCCTAAGCGCGACGTCGATTTCTACCAGCCAAATAAACCTGAGCTGGCCTGCAGTAGCCGGCGCCAGCAGTTACAAAATCTACCGAAAGTTGAGCACCGAACCCGGATTCCCCGGAACTCCCCTGGCAACACCGGGTAACACCAGTTATTCCGATATTACCGTCGGCGCCGGTTTCACTTATGACTACCGAGTTGGCGTTACTGTCGGCTTTGAAGATTCTATTACTTTTACCACAGCTAGCGAAACCGCATTCCCCGAGGCCTTGACTTTAGACAGTGCAGCGGTAAATGGCACCAGCACCTCAGAAATTAATTTAAGCTGGACATCAGCTGGCGGTAATGTCAGCGGCTATATTGTTTACCGGGGGGCAACGGCGATCGCAACCGGTTCGACCAGCACGACTTATACCGATAGCGCCGCTGCAGCGGGTACTCTGCACAGCTATAGGGTAACGGCAATGGCTGGTGGTTATGAATCGGCACCTTCAAATATACTCAACGAAGCGACTTATCCGGTCAATCCGGCACCGGCGGCGGCGGTGGTTGCTGCGGGAACTGACACTGACGGCTCTGGCAAGGTGACCGTGACCTGGAGTGAAGTGACCGGGGATAGTGTGACCTATGCCATTGCGGCAACGGGAACCTTGGTGACAAATGGTAGCGGTGCCACTGCCGGCGGCGTTACTAGTTTTAGCGATGCCAGTGCCTCGGTCAGTCGCACGATGACCGGCCTAAGCAGTTACAGTGACTACACGGTAACGGTGACAGCTACAGCCAATGGCTTGTCTGCCAGTACCAATACGTCTGTGCGAACCGGCGTTTCCTATGCCAACGATATTACCACCGGTCCCTCCGCGACCAAAAACTGTGCAAGTTGCCATGATGATGATGTCGCTGTACCGGGGTCATTGAGAGAGCGCTATACCAAAGGTTGCGTGACTAGCAACAACCTGCCTTCTTGCCCAACCGGAACGGATGCAGGAAGCATGAATGGTCTCTTATTCACAGATGCTGAATTAATCATGGTTAACCTCTGGAATCTAGCGCAATACGACTAGCCGCTGGGCTCGGCCATTTATTGCGTTAGCTACTGTTATCATGGCGCCGCTGAGGCGCTGTAACCGCTAGCAACAGTGGTGGGTTTCGCGGCCCTGGGACTGCGCCTTGTTGCATCTGCACTGACGGTGTTCCGCTGGCAGCCGGCTTCTGCTGACAGCGGTTCTTCAAACTCATTGGTTTGATATAAAACATGACTTTGTCGCTATGCAATTGCTTAGCAGTGTCGCATTATTGCATAGTGCAACGATCAATCTAGCGCAGGTTTTTTGTCATCTGTGCAGCACCGAAGGTCTATGGCGGCAATGCATTGCAAAGTTGCTTCCTGGCTATAGTAGCGGCCATTAATGGCCGCCGTTAATGGCTGCCAAGGCAGCATTAAAAAATATTTTTATACTCATCGTCAGAGGGGAAAATATCATGATGAGAATACTGGCGTTGCGCTTTTGGAACTAAGTCGATGAACAAATTATTTTTCTCCATAAAAACCTCTATTCTGTTATTACTTTTTATAATCAGCATTGGTAATACCGCCCAAGCGGCGCAAAATACTTCTTTTGCCATTTACCTAGTGAGACACGCTGAAAAAAACACACTGTCACCACCGGGTCTTACTGCTTGTGGCCAGCAGCGCGCAGAAGACTTAATCGAAGTATTTCAAAGTATAGATATTGAGAAAATTTACAGTACCGATTTTTTAAGATCAACCCGCACCGTACAGCCCATCGCGCAGCAGCGAAACTTAACCATCAACCTGTATGGCGCGCCCACACTTGCTGACTTTGCCCAAAAACTATTACGAGAAAAGAAAAATGCCTTAGTTGTAGGCCACCTCAATACCACACCAATGCTAGCCGGTTTTTTAAGTGGCAATAGTTATGACATGATCAAAGGCGCTGACTACAACCGAATTTACCAGGTAGTCATTGTTGCCGGAACACCCTACGCGTCCATATTACAGCCTCCACTTAAATGCGTTGAACCAGAAGTGGGGCAATAATCGGTTGCGAAAAATACATGTTAACCGATAGTACTTCTCACCTTGCTGTGTAACGCAGACTCAGCAACAACACAATTTACTTGTCATTACCTGCTACAGCTAACCGATACAAAGCGATCTTGTTAGCTGCACCGACAGCGAACCGGCTAATTAGAGACCGGCCCAATATCGCCGGCCAGAATACGATCAATCTACACAGGAAAATCTATACCGCTGACCGATAGAGTCTGCTCTAAGTAGGCTTTTTCAAGACTAATTGCTCTGCTAGATGGCCACCTAGACAGGCTGACACCACAACCGATAATCATGCATAGACCAGCACAGCGACGCCCGCAAAAACACACCAACGGCAAGAGAGCGAGCCATCATGGTTTTGGCGCTGATAGTAGGGTCCTTTGCAGCGGTCTGCTGCATCTGGTCAATCTCGAGCGGCAAAATTAACCTCTCAAACGCATCAACTCTCGAAACACTGTGGCGCCTCGGTAGCTCTTCACCGGTTGACGAGGCATCGTGAAAATGCCATCTTAGCCCCATCCAACGACAGCGAACTGACCAGCTATGACAGATAAATTACAGGGCGAAGAACACTCAGGTGACACGGCTGTTCCGGCCAGCAATCAGCCGCCGGTAGCGCCAGACGACGATACCGTTTTTGCCGCCAGCGCTGCTCAACTACCAAACGCCGATGCCACGGTGCTTGCTGCCGCGGCAAAAACATCTGAGATAGAAGCGGCATACCTGCCAGAAAATGACCCCGCCATGTTGATCCAAACGGCTAACTCTGCAGCCGTGGCGCCAGCAGGCAACGACAGCACCGTGTTAGCAGCGCCGACAAAACCTGCAACAGACCTCCAAGCCCCCCTTGAGGCTACTGTTTTTGCACCAGCCGCTGCCCCAACTGAGGCCACGGTATTCGTTGTCACTGGAAAAGCTGCCAGCGTACCAACACCGAATCCCGATGCCACAGTCTTAGTTGCCACTGAAAAAGCCGCCGACTCACCAACACCGAACCCCAATGCCACGGTCTTAGTTACCA
>JBLHLU010000029.1:0-21468 GCA_047623385.1 Paraglaciecola psychrophila | reverse complement strand
TGTCACCTCAGTGTATTCATTTGCCCTCAAAATGCGCGCCGTTCGAGCACGCCATTGCAGCAGGTTATACCCATTTACCGGTCGACGCGACGCCAGCAGGGCGATGGCCACCGCGCTAAATCCTAGTATGCAGGTGCCGCGCGATTTTTCAACCTGCAGCACCCCTTTAGAGCTCACTCTGAACGCGCAGCGCCTGCCCTTAGCCGGTATTATTGCCGACTCATACAACTTGAGCGCTGAATGTTTTTAAACTGGCTACCAGCTAATGCCGTACGGTGTTGTTAGCCTGCGACTGTATTGCTATTTTAGCACCGGCTGGCAATCTATTTTAGTCGGTCAACGAGCTGGGCTGCGAAGACCATCGCACCGCAGTGTAGCCGAGAACAGCGGCCAGTTCTTGGCACAAGCGGGTCGCTACAGTATCAATTTCAAGGTCAATCTCGGAATTAACTTGCGGGCTGAGTTCGGGGCTGAGTTCAAAGTCGACCTCAGCTTCGCTAGCGGGCTGTTGTTTCGCTTGTTGCTCGACTTGTTGTTGCGTTTTTTGCTCGGCTTGTTGTTCGGTCTGTCGCTGCCCTTGCTGACGAATCATACTAGTCACCTGTAGGCCCTGAAACCCGCAGGGGTTAATACGCTCGAAGGGTTCCATATTCATATCGACATTGAGACTGAGTCCATGGAAGCTACAGCCTCGGCGAACACGCAAGCCCAGCTGGGCAATTTTTGCACCGCCGGCAACCGGTTTGATATAAACGCCAGGGGCATCGGCACGTGGGCCAGCGTCTATCCGGTAGCGGCCTAATACGTTAACAATGGCCTGTTCAATGGCGGTAACCAACGCCCTCACCCCCAGCCCTCTGCGCTTGAGGTCAATCATCACATAGACCACCAGTTGACCGGGGCCGTGGTAGGTTACCTGGCCGCCGCGATCGGACTGAATCACAGGTATATCACCCGGGGCCAGCAGGTGCTCAGCTTTTCCCGCCTGCCCTTGGGTAAATACTGGGCGGTGTTGCAGCGCCCAGAATTCGTCGGCGGTGGCGGTGTCGCGGCTATTAGTGAAGGCCTGCATGGCCTGCCAAATCGGCTGATAGTCAGCTAGTGGCAGCTGCCGAATAATAAGTTGCTCAACCGGTTTAACCAGCAAAGACTCAGACACATTGCACCTCGCAGAGAAAGCCGATCACTAGATCACCATTTTGACCCGGCCGGTAGCCTTTAAATCGTCAAATATGGCCTGCAACTGCGCTTCCCCGGTGGCGGTGATAACTACCGCTACCGAGACAAAAGTGCCCTTGCCACTGGGGCGAGTGCTTACATCAGCTGGCGCTATAGTACCTGTATGAGGGCTCATGGTGGCGATCACAAGAGCCTCAAAATCGTGCTCATTGCGGCCCAGCACTTTGATCGGATAGCTGCAGGGAAATTCAATTTTTGGCGCATCATCTGCAACCAAACTACCTTGAGAGCCGACTAAATCAGCCATAATCCCACCTCCGATAGTGTCGTTTTAAAACAACTGATTAAAAAATAAGATAATACTGTGCCACAACCGCTTAAACAGCCCGGCCTCGGCGACATCAACAGTGGCTACCAAGGGGTGACGCAGCAACTCTTCACCGTGCAGACTTATCACCATCTCACCGTACTCAACCCCCTTTATCACCGGTGCCGAGATCACCTCGTCGATATTCATAACCGCTTTCAGCGATTTCAGCTGGCCCCGCGGTACAGTCAACACGACATCATCGGCAACGCCTAAGGTAAAGCTATCACTAACCCCGGCCCACAGCGCACTCTCAGTCAGTTCATCACCGGCACTATAGAGTTGATGCGTCTCATAATAGCGAAAACCGTAAGCCAGTAGCTTCTGCGTTTCGCGCTCCCGAGACGACTGACTACTGGCGCCCATGACCACCGAAATCAGCCGCATTCCACCCTTTTTAGCTGAGGTCACCAGACAGTATCCGGCGGCCTCCGTATGGCCGGTTTTGAGACCATCGACGCTATCATCTTTCCACAGCAGCCGATTGCGGTTGCTCTGACGAATGCTGTTGTAGGTAAAATCGGGCTCGCTGTAAAGGGCATATTCCTTGGGAAACTTAATAATTGCGCCAGACAGCGTAGCCAGATCTCGAGCTGTCATATAGTGCTGCGGATCCGGTAGGCCGTGGGAATTCACAAAATTGGAGCTGTCCATGCCCAGTAGTCGCGCATGGTGATTCATCACTTCGGCAAAAGCGCTCTCACTGCCCGCCAAATGCTCTGCTACCGCTACGCTGGCATCGTTGCCGGAGGATATCACCACACCCTTGTGCAAATCTTCCAGCAGTACTTTTTTACCCACCTCTATCCACATCAGTGAAGAGCCGGCAAACACCGGATTCTGAGCCCAGGCATTTTCACTGATATTGACCCAATCTTTATTGCTGACATTGCCGTTTTCCAACTCGTAGGACAACACGTAACTGGTCATCAGCTTCGTCAAGCTAGCCGGGGGCAATTGCTCATCGGCATTGTGCTCAACAATAACCCGACCACTATTGGCATCGATTAAAATATAGCCACTGGCGGCAATCCCCGGTGGCGAGGGAATGATCGCCGGCGCGCCATGAGCGGATAGAGAAACCGACAGCGCAATAGGTACACAGACCAACACAGCACAGACCAAGGTATAGAGTTTTCGCATAGCAGCTTCACATAACAGTGGCATTGACAGTGCCGGGTGAGTGGTGGCTCGGCAACCGCCGAATAAACAGGGACGATGGTACCGGATGTACCCGACAACACAAGCAGCGATCGAGCATATAGGCTACCACCGCTAAAAAAACTGCGCTATTGGCTTAGCGGCGCGGGCGCTATTTCAAACTCAGTCGCGCAGGCCGTTACGAAATCAATGGCTCACCGCTATTTTGAAATCACTTGCGGGCGCTCACGGCCCTGTGCCACTAGCTGCTCACTAACCGTCTCGACATCGCTTAGACTCGACAGTGGGCCGATCTGCACGCGGTAAAATCCGCCTGGGTCGCTGGCCTCTATAGCAATTTTCCGAGGCATGGTCAGCAACAGCTGAGCGCGCAGTCCATTGGCCGAAGCCAAATTTTTAAAGGCGCCAACCTGCAGAAAATAGCGGCCGCTCTGCACTGTTTTAGAAGCCGGCGGACGGGTATCAATCGCCTCAACCTTAACCCGGGCGGTGCCCTTATCGGCAAAGCCCAACTTTACCGCTGCGGCATAGGACAAATCGATAATACGCCCGGCGTGAAAGGGGCCTCGATCGTTCACTCGCACCACTGTTGTAAGCCCGTTATCGAGATTACTCACTCGAACATAGGCTGGTATCGGTAGCGTTTTGTGAGCCGCAGTCATGGCATAAAGGTTATAGCGCTCGCCGTTGGCAGTGGGCCTTCCCTGAAATTTTTTGCCGTACCAAGAGGCTATGCCCTGCTCACTATAACCCTGACCGCTGGCTAACAAGTGATAGGTTTTGCCCAGCACAGTATAAGGGTTTTTATTGCCGGCACGGATGATCGGATCATGTCTTGGCGTGGCATCACGTAAGCTGGCGGGGTCGACCGACACTGTCGGCGCCCGATCGCTGCGATGATCCTGACCACTAGGGAGAAAAGGTGCGCAGGCAGCAAGCCCGAGCAGCACCGTTAGCAGGGCTATCTTGCAACTACTATACAGCGGCATTTAGCGCAGAGCCTCGCTCAATTGGTATACCGCCATGGCGTACAAGCGGCTGTGGTTATAACGAGTAATTACATAAAAGTTCTGCAAACCCAACCAGTGCTCAGTACCCTGAGCGCCTTCCAAACGAAACAGCGCTGATAGGGCGTCAGCCGCCAGCGGCGCAGTCGGCCGGTAACCCAAATCCTGCAACTGCGTCGGGGTAAAACTTGGTTTTAGGGTTTTATTGGCCAAGGTAGCGTTGTAGTCGGCGGTCACAGTAGCACCGCTGACCACCCTCTTATCGGGGCGCCAGCCGTGGGCTTTGAAATAATTGGCGACACTGCCAATAGCATCGGTAATATTGTCGACGATATCGGCGACCCCATCGCCGTCAAAGTCGATAGCAAAATCGCGATAGCTACTGGGAATAAACTGCCCAAAACCCATCGCCCCGGCGTAGGAACCCTTCACCGTAGTGGCATCAAAGTCCTGCTCGCGCACCAGCAATAAATAGTGTTCGAGCTGTTTACTAAAAAAGCGGGCCCGCGGCGGATAATCAAAACCCAAGGTAGTCAGCGCGTCCAGTACTCGATAGCGGCCCTTAAAATGACCATAGCGCGTCTCGACCCCGATAACAGCGGCAATAATTTCCTTGGGCACGCCAAAGTCGCGTTCGGCTCGAGCCAATGCTACTGCCTGTTCCGCCATAAATACCCGGCCTTGAGCGGCCCGCGTCTCGGTGACAAAGATAGTGCGGTACTTTTTCCACTGCAGGGTTCTTTCTGCCGGTCGCGCTATCGCATCGAGTATGCTCTGTTTGCGCAGGGCGTTGTTCATAAGCCCCTGTACGTAGTCGCGCTCAAAACCGTGCTGTTCGACCATTTTATTGACAAACTTAAGGGCTTTGGGGTGTTCGCTGTAGTTGACCTCTTGCTCACTATTTTGGCTTAACTGTGAGGCCGCTAAAACCATCGGCGAGGTACTCAAAAAAGCCGCTAACGCAGCTACCACAAGCACTGCACTACGCACCGAACTAAACACCCTGGTCAATAAGTTATTCATTGTCACGTTCCATTTCATTAAACACTGCGACCCACATTAGTCCCAACGCTACTGCATGATGACTCTTTTTTCTGTACTAATAGCCATAAGTAAACCAAAGCCTGCTAACAATGTCACCACCGAAGTACCACCTTGGCTAACCAGCGGCAGCGGTAGCCCCACTATCGGTAGTAGCCCCGAAACCATACCCATATTAACAAACACATAGACAAAAAAAGTAAGGGTAATACTACCCGCGAGCAGTCGGCCAAAACAGTGCTGGGCGTGTAAGCCAATCCATAATCCGCGCAAGATGATTGCGCTGTAAATAGCCAACAGCACTAACACACCCTGCATACCCCACTCTTCAGCCAGTACCGCGATAATAAAATCGGTATGGCTCTCGGGTAAAAAATCCAACTGTGACTGGGTGCCGTTGAGCCAGCCCTTGCCGTCCCAGCCACCACTGCCTATCGCCGTTTTCGACTGAATTATATTCCAGCCAGCGCCGAGTTTGTCGCTCTCAGGATTTAACAAGGTAATGATGCGCTGGCGCTGATAGTCTCTCAAAGCAAAGCTCCACAGCGGATAGGCCGACGCTAACGCCAAGCCAAACACAGTAAAAATGTATTTCCAGCCAATACCGGCGAGAAACAGTACAAACACTCCGGAGGCTGCGATCAAAATAGAGGTGCCTAAGTCCGGCTGCCGGGCAATCAATAAGAAGGGGATGGCGATCATAGTGACGCTGATCAGCAAATGACGGAACTTGGGCGGTAGCGCCCGACTGGAAAAATACCAGGCCACTGCCATCGGCACAAACAGCTTCAACACTTCCGAGGGTTGAAAGCGGAATCCGCCGATTTCCAGCCAGCGCTGAGCCCCTTTCGCGCCGACCCCAAAGAAGGGTACCGCCACCAACAGAGCAATACCAGCCAGATAGGCCAGCGGCGCCAGTCGTTTAATGCGCTCGACATCAAACTGCGCAATAGTAAGCATCGCTATATAGGCAATCACATAGAAGCGACCCTGTCTGATAACGGCGTCTATTGATTGTCCGGCGGCGCTGTAGAGCACCGCAAGACCAAAGCCGGTTAGCGTCAATAGCAACACCATAAGAATGGGGTCAATATGAATCCGTTGCCAAAATCCCAGCGGCTGCCCGCGGTCGGCTACGTGACTGGGCATTTGCCGGAGAAAATCCGTTTCGCTCATGGCAATAGCCCCTGTCGACAAAGCAGCAGTGCACCAATGCGGTGTTGAGAGTTGGCGACAGAGCCGCAAATCACTGTGGAACTAATGATAATGTTTCACCTGTTTGCATCCCGATGGGCTGAGCAACTGCTGCCAAATCAGCGCCCTCAACAGCCAGTGACCGATTGTTATTGGGGCCTAGCGGAACAGAACTATCGACAATGGGACTAACATCGCTATCGGGGTCAGGTTTGACATTGCCCTCCGCGTCGAGCAAATAAGCATCGAATACCTCTCGTGCAATAGTCGACACCCAGGAACCGTGCACGCCATTTTCCACAATCACCGCCAACACAATCCTGGGGTTATCTACCGGGGCAAAACCGACAAACAGACCGTGATCACGATGGCGTATAGCGACCTCATCAACATTGTACTTTTCATCCTGGCCGATACCTACCACTTGGGCGGAGCCGGTCTTGCCAGCCATTTTGTACTTCGCCCCGCGGTTCATGCGGTTAGCGGTGCCGCGATAGCCATGAACGACCTTCTCCATCGCCACTATCACCGCATCCCAGTGTGCCTGATCGAGCTCGATCGGCGCCAGTGTTGGCGGCATAATCGTTTTATCGCCGATTTTTTGCACCAGTCGCGGGGTAAAGTGGACCCCGCGATTGGCGATGGCGGCGGTCGTCACCGCTAGTTGCAGTGGTGTCGCCAGCATATAGCCCTGGCCGATGCCAACACTGAGAGTCTCGCCGGGGAACCAGGGCATACGTTTGAAGCGCTGCTTCCATTCCCGCGAGGGCAGCAAGCCACTGCGCTCGTGAGTATTGTCGATACCGGTTTTTTTACCGTAACCGAAGGGCGACAGGAATTCGTGCATTTGGTCGATGCCCATTTTATAGGCCAAGTCGTAATAATAGATATCACAGGATTCAACAATCGCCTGTTCCAGCGCCACTGTCTCACCGTGCCCGCTGCGCTTGAGCTGCCAAGTCCAATCTCGGTATCTGCGTTCATCGTTGGGTAACTGATACCAGCCGGGATCGGGCACTGCGGTCTGCTCAGTCACCACACCGTAGTGCAGACCGGCCAAACCATAAACTGGCTTAACTGTGGAAGCGGGCGGGTACTGCCCCTGCATTGCACGATTAAACAGCGGCAAGTCGATAGAATTGCGCAACTTATTGTAATCGCGACTACTGATACCGCCGACAAATAAGTTCGCATCGAAACTGGGCGTGCTGACCATGGCAATAACACCACCGGTACGCGGATCGATCGCCACCACTGCACCGCGCTTGCTGTTATTGCTCTGGCCGGTAGGGTTTTCAACCGCTATGCCGGCCTTGCGTTCACGCAGCAGTGCCTGATGAGCAATACGCTGTGTATGGGCGTCGATATGTAGGTGCAGATCGGCGCCGGGCTCCGGGTCAACCCGCTCCAATACCCGCAATACCCGACCGCGGGCGTTAGTCTCGACATTCTGATAGCCAACCTTACCGTGCAGCTGGCTCTCGTAATACTTTTCTAGGCCGATTTTGCCAATTAGCAAGGTACCACTGTAGTTGACCGCGTCCAGATCCCACTGCTCTTCTTCGCTGATGCGCCCGACATAACCCAGCGCATGGGCAAACACTTTGCCATGGGGGTAATAACGGTTTAGTTGTGCCTCCACACCGACCCCGGGCAAGCGGTAGCGGTTAACTGATACCGTGGCGATTTCCAGCTCGGTAAGATTCAACTTGAGCGGCACCGAGGCATGGGGACGCCGGCGCGTTAACAGTTTTTGAAACTTGCTGACATGATCTTCATCAATGTCGATCAAGGTCTGCAATAACAGTATCGTTTCGTCTAAATCGTCGACCTGCTCTTTAACCAGCGTCAGACTGTAGCTGGGGCGGTTGTCCGCCAGCAGCTCGCCGTGGCGGTCGTACACCAAACCGCGTTTGGGAGGAATCGGTTGCAGCTGAACCCGGTTGCGATCGGACTGCGTCTGGTAAATGCTATGTTCGGTAATTTGCAGAGTAAAAAAACGTACCACTAATACTGCCAGCAGCAGCACCACAATAAGGCCTGCCAGCACTACCCGCAAACCGTACAGGCGCTTCTCGGTATAGGAATCCTTTAGTGCGACGTGCTCGGCCATACTAACTCTTCAGGGATCTTGGGCTATCGGTGATAGGGGTGGTTGTTATTGATTGTCCAGGCGCGATAAAGTTGCTCTGCCAGCACAATTCTTACTAGTGGATGGGGCAGCGTCAAAGCCGATAGCGACCAGCGACTATTGGCCCGCGCCAAACATTCAGGGGCTAAACCATCGGGACCACCAACCAGCAGCGACACATTATTACCGCCGCGCTGCCAGTCCTGCAGTTGCTGAGCGAGAGTCTGGGTAGTCCAGGGTTTACCGCTAAGGTCCAGTGCCACCACCCAGTCGCTGGCCCCAATCGCCGCCATCATCTGCCGGCCCTCGTCACTAATCGCCCGCTGTAAATCGGCGCCCTTGCCGCGCTTGCCCAGCGGAATCTCCCGCAACTCCATCTTTAATTCCGGTGGCAGGCGTTTGTGATATTCCTGCACCCCTTGGGCAACCCAGGCCGGCATCTTGGTGCCGACCGCAATTAGACGAAGTCGCATAACATCAGACCTGTTGAAGGACAGCGACTAGCGCGCAACAACGTTACTGGTCGCGATGTGTTGCTGCCACAGACCACAGTGCTTCCAGGTCATACAGCTCACGGGTATCAGGCAGCATCACGTGCACTAGTACATCGCCAAAATCTGCCAGCGCCCACTCGGTAGTAGCGTGATCGACGCCCTCTACACCGAGTGCCGGCAGCCCGCGCTTTTTCATTTCCAGTGCCACATTCGACGCCAGCGACTTCACGTGGCGGTTAGAGGTGCCGGTACAGATAACCATATAGTCAGCAATATCGGTCATTTCTCGAACATCGATAGTCACGATATCTTTACCCTTGAGATCATCCAGGGCTTCTTCGACGATAGTTTTTACTGCTTCGGCGTTCATAACGTTCGTAGCTTTCATTGCGTTGTTGTTACTCCTCAATTGACAAAAATTTTTCCACTGTTATGCGCTTTCCGCTAAAACTGGCGAGAAAGCTTTTAGCTATTACTGGCGATAAGCCCTTAGCTAATACTTACAATAAAGCCCCTGGGCAACAATATAATCCATCACCGGCCCCGGTAACTGTTCCGCCAGAAGCGGATATGCCGACAGCGCCGGCTCAGTGATTTCACCACTAACGCCGCGCGCCGCTGCCAGATCCGCACGAATACCGGTGGCGGAAATAGCGTAGGGCGTCAACTGTTCAAACCAAATCAATCCCGCCGCAACCTCACTTAACTGCTGGCTGTGACTCGCCCTAGCGGTGCGCATCAGCTGCGCCACCGGGCCACTATCTGGCAACTGGGCAGCGGGCCTGGTCATTACCACAATATGAGCAAAGCTCAGCAGCTCAGTCCAGCGGTGCCAGCTGTCTAGACCGGCAAAAGAATCGGTACCCATCACCCAAATAATCGCTACCTGCGGGCCCAGCTCTAGGCGCAGCTGTTGCAGTGTGTCCACACTGTAGGACCAACCGGCTCGGCGCAGTTCACGATCGTCGACCCGCAGCGCAGCGCCACTATCACCGCAGTCGGTAATGCCCAGCGCCACCATCGCCAGCCGCTGTTGTGCGCTGGCCTGAAGACCCGTTTTATGCACCGGGCGATAGCAGGGCAAAAAGCGCAATTCGTCAAGACTCAGCCGCTCACACAATTCCAGCGCAGAATTAATATGCCCCCGGTGAATGGGGTCAAAACTGCCACCCAACAGCGCTACCGTCGGCAAAGACACCCTAGCGCTACCGTGTTCAAGATGTGCTGGCACCGTCACAAGGCCCTAGCTTCTAATCTGGCCATCTCCTAACACCACATATTTTTTCGAGGTCAGGCCCTCTAGTCCAACTGGGCCCCGGGCGTGAATTTTGTCGGTTGAGATGCCTATCTCCGCCCCTAAACCGTATTCAAAGCCGTCGGCAAAACGGGTCGACGCGTTGATCATCACCGAACTGGAATCGACTTCCCGCAGAAAACGGCGGCCGCGGCTATAGTTTTCGGTAACAATGGTGTCGGTATGCTGGGAGCTATAGTGATTGATATGCTCGATCGCAGCGTCGATATCTTCGACAATCTTAATCGCTAAAATCGGCGCCAAATACTCGGTTTGCCAATCTTCTTCGGTAGCCGGGATCATCCCCTGCACCAGTGCCCGAGCCTGCTCGCAGCCGCGCAGCTCAACCCCGGCTTCGCTATAGCCACTGACCAGACGGGGCAAAATCTGCGGCGCCACGGCCCGGTGTATCAGCAATGTCTCCATGGTATTACAGGTGCCGTAGCGATGAGTTTTGGAGTTTATCGCTACCGCAAAAGCCTTGTCTAAATCTGCTGACTGATCAATAAACACGTGACAGATACCGTCTAGGTGTTTGATCACGGTAACCGTGGCGTCCTTAGAAACACGTTCAATTAGCCCCTTGCCGCCGCGCGGCACCACTACGTCGACAAATTCTGGCATGGTGATCAGCGCGCCCACCGCGGCTCGGTCGGTGGTTTCGACTACCTGTACTGCCTCTGCGGGCAGCCCTGCGGTGGCCAAACCACTGCTGAGACAGGCGGCAATAGCTTGGTTAGAATGAATAGCCTCAGAGCCGCCGCGCAATATAGTGGCATTTCCGGATTTTATACAAAGGCTAGCGGCCTCGACCGTCACATTGGGACGGGATTCATAGATAATGCCAATAACCCCTAACGGTACCCGCATAGTACCCACTTGAATACCACTGGGCCGATAGCACAAATCACTGATAGCACCTGTTGGGTCAGCCAGTGCCACCACTTGGTGCAAGCCTTCAATCATGGTGTCAATGCGAGCTGGGGTCAGCTCCAGCCGATCCAATAGCGCGGCGTCAAGACCACCGGCGCGACCAGCGTCCATATCCAGCTTATTGGCGGCCATCAGCGCCGGCCGGGCCGCTTCGATAGCAGCCGCAGTGGCGGTCAGCGCCTGATTTTTGACCGCTGACTCGGCGGCACCCATAGCTCGGGAGGCGCGGCGAGCTTTTTCACCCAGCGCAGTCATATACTGTTGTACATCCATTAACTTTCAACCCGGAAATGTTATATTGAACCCTGCTGCATTATACCTGATGCGGAGGCAGGTCACTAAGCGCAATTTCAACCCAGTGAAGGATCTGCTAACGAACCGCCACAACGGCAACAATTGAAGTCTTGTTAGCGCTTGTGGCAACCGACCTGAGCGACAAGATTAGCGGCGGAGACAACCACTGTCATGCCCGAGCATTGCACTGCACCTTTGACTGATCAGAGCCGCTGCCCATTGTGTCAGGCGCCCAACAGTTGTGCCGTTGCCGACGCTAGCGACGCGGGGTCCTGTTGGTGTCAGCTGAGCCCGATCGAACCCAGCGCTATAATCGCTGCTGCCCGCCTCGATGCAGCCCAGCGCTGCATCTGTCAACACTGCGCCCGACAGGTGCAGCAACTGAGTAGGAAAGTTTAATGAAAGCCAGCCCGATGCGCGGCCTCAACTATCTGGCACGCGGTTTTAGCCTAATCACCACACCGGGTCTGCGATTGTTTGTGGTGATCCCTCTTATTATCAATAGTGTTATTTTTGCTCTACTCATTAGTCTCAGCCTGAGCCAATTTGGCGCTTGGATCGACCAGCTTATGGGCTGGCTGCCGGCCTGGCAGTGGCTGGACTTTTTACGCTGGATACTGTGGCCACTAGCGGTATCGCTGCTGTTAGTGGTGGTGATGTACAGCTTTAGTATTATCGCCAATATTGTCGCCTCTCCTTTTAATGGCCTGCTAGCAGAAAAAGTAGAGCAGCACTTGCTGGGGCGGGAGGTACTGGCTCAGGAGAGTATTACCCAGGCGCTCAAAGACGCGCCCCGCTCTGTTGCCAAGGAGTTCCAAAAACTGGCTTACTATTTACCCCGAGCGCTACTAGTGACCCTGGCCAGTGTGGTGCTGAGCTTTATATTCCCCCCCGCCGCCTCAGCACTGTGGTTTACCTTTGGCGCTTGGATGATGGCGCTGCAGTATTGCGACTATCCCATGGACAACCACAAAAAGTCCTTGAATCAAGTCAAACAACATATTGGCGAGCACCGTATGACCAGCCTCGGCTTTGGTGCTGGGGTGATGCTCGGCACTATGATTCCGATAGTGAACTTTGTGATTATGCCGGTGGCGGTATGTGCTGCGACTATTTATTGGGTAGAAGAATTGCGCGGTGATAGCGGCTTACAACTGCCTACAAAGGCTTAGATTTTACAGCGGCTGCGTCGGCGATTTGGGTCGCTCGGGCTGCAACTGCAGGGCGATCAACCTGCAGACCGGCGCAAAAGGGAGGCTAATGTATGAACTGCCTGCTACCGCCACCCGGCGGTATTAATAGCCGAGCGAAAACGGCTTTAGTCCAGCAAGGCTTGCGGCGGCAGTTCGCAGGTCAGCTTGTTGCCCAGCAGCTTTTCTAGCGGCTCTAACAAAAAGGCGTCGTCTTCACAGGCAAAACTGATTGAGGTGCCGGTAGCGCCAGCGCGGCCGGTGCGCCCAATGCGGTGTACGTAGTCTTCCGGATCTTCAGGCAGGGTGTAGTTAATCACATGACTGATGCCATCGACGTGAATACCACGGCCGGCGACATCGGTGGCGACCAACACCTTGATTTTGCCCTCTTTAAAACTCTGCAGGGTACTAGAGCGCTTTTGCTGAGGAATTTCCCCAGACAAAATACCACAGCTAATACCGCCCTTTTGCAAGCGCTCCTGCAGTTTGCGGGTTTGATCGCGGCGGTTGGCAAACACGATAGCGCTGGTAACCTCCGGCTGCTTAATAATATTGCGCAGCAGCTTGTATTTTTCCTGGGTCGAGACGATATAGACTTTTTGATCGACGGTATCGGTGGCAACACTGTCAGGCTCTATTTCCAGCTTAAAGGGCTCGAAGGTCCACTGCTCGGTAAGGCTGAGCACCTCGGGGGTAAAAGTGGCGCTGAACAGTAAGGTCTGGCGACTGTCTTTTGATGGTGTGCTGCGAACAATACGTCGCACCTGAGGTATAAAACCCATATCCAACATGCGATCGGCCTCATCGATCACCATTATCTCGACCTGATCGAGAAACAAATCCCCACGACTTTGAAAGTCTAACAAGCGACCCGGTGAGGCCACCACAATATCAACCAGTGAGCCTTTCAATTGATTGAGCTGCTTTTGATAGTCCATACCGCCAATTAAGGTGGCAACGTTCAACCCGCAGTGTTTCACCAGATCGCGCGCATCGTCACCGATTTGCACCACCAGTTCTCGAGTGGGGGCAATAATCAGCGCCCGTGGTTCGCCGGCATAGCGCTCATCTTCGATCGGATTATTAAGTAAATCATTGATGATGGTAATCAAAAAAGCGGCTGTCTTGCCAGTTCCGGTCTGCGCCTTGCCAATGGTGTCATGGCCTTGCAGTGTTTCCGGTAGCGTGCCCGCTTGAATCGGCGAGCAGTACTCAAAACCGGCATCGAAAATACCGTGCATCAGCCGCGGGTCCAGCCCGAGGTCGTGAAAGCGAGTTTTCCCCGCTACCACTGGCACCACAAAATCGTCCACAGACCAAGCTTTCTTTTCCACTGGGGCGCTCTGAGGGTGCTCGACGCGGTGATCATCCAAGGGCAATTCGGTGCTAGATTCGACGGCCTCAGCGGCGCTCTTTGTGCCTAATAATTTACCTATCAATGCCATCGTCTCTATTGTTGTGGGGAGAATGTCGGTTCGATTTGAACGGTATTCTAACATCATTAACGTAAATTAAATAAAAAAGCCACTGCGTCAAGATATTTAGTAGCCATAACTCAATAATACGGGCGAAAAAAAAGGGCTTATAGCCATCGCTAAAAGCCCTGATCATCGGTTAGCGCTTAGAATGCATAACCACCGCGCAGGTATACATAGCGACCATTCAAGCCCAGCGGCGAAACGATGTCATAGGGGAAATTACCAAAATAGGCAATATCGTCAATTGACTCATCGGGGTATTCATCCAACAGATTGTTGGCGCCAAAGGCCACTGATAAGCCAGTGTCGAAGCGGTAGCTAACATCTAGATCAATGGAGAGTTCCTCACCGTATTGCTGCGTGGGCTCAAAACCGCCACCAAAATCGAATACCCGCTCGGTTTCGCCGTACTGCGTGGCGCGAACCATAGTGGACCAGTTATTGCGCTTCCAGTTAACCGTGGCGATTAACTTGCTATCGGGCGCTGCAGTTTCTAGAGAGTTGATCTCCTCGATATTACTGACGCCGTTGTTGCTAATCTCGGTCTCGTTGTAGTTATAAGCTAGCCCAAATACAAACGCGTTCCAGTCATACTGTAATACGATATCGACACCCTGCGTCTCGGTATCCACCGCATTGGTGAAAAACTGCGCGCCCTGCACACCGGGATGGGCGCTAGCTTCCGGTAAATCATTGATCGGGGTGCCATTAGCATCGGCGAACACGCCCTCTGACAAAGTGATACGATCGTCGATATCGACCCGGTAAAAGTCGACAGTCGCACTCAAACCGTTATCCCAACGACCGGCCAAACCGAGACTAAAGTTCACCGACTCCTCCGCATCCAACTCTTTGGCGCCGAGTGCTTGGGCCAGCGGAGCAGAGGCAGGAATCAAGGCAAAGGTAGCCAGCGCACCGCCCTCACCAAAGTCTGTCGAGGTGGCCTGATGGGCATTTTGTACTAGTGAAGGAGCGCGAAACCCAGTACTGGCGGCGCCTCGCAGGGTCAACTCGTCAGTCAGGGTATAGCGCAAGGTAAGCTTGCTGTTAAAGGTATCGCCAAAGTCGCTGTAATCTTCAAAACGCAGGGCAAGGCCTACTAACAACTGCTCGCTTACAGTGAATTCGGCGTCAGCGTAAACGCTAAATGCATCGCGATCTTCAGCGGTGGCATCCTCGGGCCGCAATCCTTGAATACCCTGAGAACCCGCCGCCGCCATTTCAGGGCCAATAGCGTAAGAGGCCGCTGATCCAGACTTAGTCTCAAAACGCTCATCGCGGTACTCCGCACCGAGCGCCAAAACCGTGGCAATACCGTTGTTGTCGAACGTTTTAACCACGTCGGCATTGACTAACATCTGCTGGTATTCAAAGTCACCAATATGAAACTGGCGTGGACTGGTTGCGCCCAAAGAGGCGTTAATGGAGTTTTTTACATCCAGTTCAAATTCGCTGGCACCGTAGTTAACACTCAAATCCCACTGCCAATCATCACCGCCTTTCAGACCAACAACGACACTGGTGTCGGTAGCCGTGCCGACATTTTCAGGACTGTAACCGTTAGGATAAACCGCCGCCACATTACCCTGGCTATCATTAGGATAGCGATAAAAGTTCGAACCGGTGGCCTCGCGCTCACTGCGACTAGCAAAACCATACAAACTATTGCCACTGGACAGCGTCTTGCCGGCGTTGGCCAGTAAACTGTAGCCGCTCTCCTCGGGATCGCCGACCCGGTAGTTGCGCTTGCCGACCACGTCTGGGTTACCGGCATCGGCCTCCCAGAACGGTACTTGGTCAAAACCGGCGCGGTTGGTCTCGTCGCGGCTGCGAAATTGAGCACTGAGGTTGATAAAACCGTCTGCTATCTCAAAACCGCCATTGACACTGAGCAGCAGTGTTTCACCGTCGGAGATATCACTATCGGTAGGTTCAAAGTCGGTGCGGTGCTGGCCCAAAGTAACGCCAACAGTGCCGCCCTCGCTGGCGCTTTTAAGGACAATGTTAATCACACCGGCAATAGCATCGGAACCGTACTGGGCGGCGGCGCCATCTCGCAGCACCTCAATTCGCTCAATGGCACTTACCGGTATCGTATTCAAATCCACCGGTGCAGCGCCGCGGCCGATTTTACCCGAGGTATTGAGAATGGCGGTGGTGTGACGGCGCTTACCATTGACCAGCACTAAGGTGTGGTCGGGACTTAGGCCTCTAAGTTGCGCTGGGCGCACTAGGTCAGCGGTATCGGAGTTAGATTGGCGAGGGAAATTGAAAGAGGGCAATAAATTGTGTAACAGCTGGCTCAGCTCACCGTTAAACGAGCCGGACTGTTCAAAGTCACTGGCCTGAAACACATCGACCGGCACCGGACTGTCGTCAACACTGCGCTGCGCGCCCCGCGATCCGATCACAACAATTTCCTCTAGCGAGGCCTGCGACTGCTCGGTCTGGGCCGTACTCAAGGTACTGTTACCTATTAATAAGGCCGCACTGCAGCCCACTATCGCTGTACTCAATCTCATAACGTTTCCCTAAATTAACAACCCGAAGTTTAAAACGACTTTTTTTGGTGCTGTTTTTTTGCGAGGCAGTATATCGCGCCGCCGCGGATTGGCAAGCACTAACACCTGTCGTCAGCTTCGGTAGCGGGTCTCACCCGAGCCGGTGATTGATACCATAAAAAACCGTTGTAGTTAACCACCGCTGAGCCGTATCATGCCTGCGCCAAAAGGAAACAGTGCCATGTCCACCATCCAAAAATTTAGCCCCACCACCGCCGCCGCCATTGTGGTTGCCAATATGATTGGTACCGGTGTATTTACTAGCCTAGGCTACCAGCTGGTCGATATTCAATCGGGCTTTGTGTTATTGATGCTATGGCTATTGGGGGGTATTGTCGCCATCTGTGGGGCGCTGTGTTACGCAGAGCTGGGTGCTAGGCTGCCGCGATCGGGGGGCGAATACAACTTTCTCAGCACCATTTACCATCCGATGGCAGGCTTTATCAGCGGCTGTGTGTCCGCCACGGTTGGCTTTGCGGCGCCTACCGCTCTAGCTGCAATCACCTTTGGCAGTTATCTAGCCTCGGTTTTCCCGCAGTGGCCACCACTGTTGTTAGGCAGTTTACTGGTCATTGTAATCACCGTGGTTCACGCCAGCAGCCATCGCAATAGTGCCAGTTTGCAACGCTTTTTCACTCTTGCCAAAATCATAGTGATTATCGGTTTCTCCGCCGCCGCACTGTTTTTTGTCGAACAAATACAGCCCATATCCTTTGTTCCTGAAGCCGCCGATGTTCCGTTGATGGGTAGCGGCGCCTTTGCTGTGGCGTTGATATATGTCGGTTATGCCTACAGTGGCTGGAATGCTGCGACCTATCTCTCTGGCGAACTGGAAAATCCCGGCAAAACCCTACCACTGGTATTGGCCGCAGGCACCGGCGTGGTAATGCTGTCGTATCTATTGCTCAATTTCGTATTTTTATCGGTGGCACCGGTGTCGGCCATGACGGGCAAAATTGAGATTGGTTATATTGCTGCTCAATATGCCTTTGGTGATATCGGTGCCGCTATTATAGGTATTACCTTGGCGCTGCTACTGGTGTCGACGGTCAGTGCTATGATTATCGCCGCACCGAGAGTATTACAAGTCGTTGGAGAAGACTTTCACGCTCTGCGCTTTCTCAGCAAGCTCAACAAACACAACATCCCCGCGATCGCGGTGTATTTTCAGGGGGCTACTGCGCTGGCCTTTATGTGGACGGCCTCCTTCGACAGTATTTTGATATTTTCTGGGGTCACCATGGCACTCAATACCTTGTTCGCAGTTTTTGGCGTTTTTATATTGCGCCACCGGGATAAAAAACAGCCCGACGCCGAACAGCCGCTGTTTCGTATCCCCTGGTACCCATTGCCACCGATACTGTTTATCGGGGTCACCAGCTGGACGCTGATATATCTAGCTATCGAACGCCCTGTCGAAGTTTTGTTCAGCGCGGCAGTGGTACTTATCGGTGCCGCGGGTTATTTAGTGGCGCAACGCTATCAGCAGTAGCGACACCACCGCAAAACCCTCGAACAAAGATCGCGTAAAAACCTCTACGGCAATTTTAAGCGCTACCACCATATGTAAGCTCTTTTAGCGAATGAATTATTCTCACTCGGTGTTAACTGTGGCCAGCACAAACCCAACAGCGAACACTAAACAGTTCATCAACTAGCGGCTGCTATAGCGGCAATCTACTGTGGTTTTAGTGGGTCGATGCAACGCCGTCTAACATTAAGCCGATGGCGGCGCCATAAGATGAAGAAGTGAATAAAACAACGTTATTATAGCGCCGAGCAAAGGGCATTGATGTGGGATCGCTAGCGCCAGATGATTTGCTAACCGATATAGCTCGTCTATTTAGCAGCTAGCGCTTATCGGTTAAGGGTATCATCGCCGAAACCGGTGGTGTACAAGCTCCAAAAAAGACGGTCGAGTTGCTGTTTATCGTTATCTAAGGACGATCGAATCGGCAGAGGTATGGCCACTGATAAATCGATTGGAGAGATAGCAAGCGGTCTTTGTCGGCCTGTGTACGCCATTAGTGGTGAGATCAATGGTAAGGGTCAAGACGATTTCTATCGGGCTAGCTAAGCCGATGCCGCCGCATGGGGCGATGAAAGAACCAGCCGCCATTTTAGTGGCCATCATCAGAGTGATTATTGTAAAAGAAACTCAATTCATACTCGGTGGTAACGTCTGAGCGGCGCTGCCGAACAAGTTCCGGCGGGAAGGCCCCCGCTGGAAAAAACAGACGGTGGGCTGACTTTCGATGAAGTCAGTTGGCTGGCGCAACGACCTTAAAAGGATTTGCTATCAGCAAAAAAGCCCTTCTATTTCTGCTGATTATTGGCACTGATTAATTGCCGATAGTGCCTGTAGCCAACGTAAAAAGATACTACCAGCAGAAAAGCTAAACCAATCCATCCAGGTAGGTACATACTCGCGATGACTGCGGCTGTGTCTAAAACATCTGGATAGCCCGTCTGCCATAATACCCATTGGGAGCCAATGTTTGTTGCCAGTGATAGATGTCCGGTTTCTAGCAGTATGATCGCATCGCCATTAGCAGGGTTGATTCTGGCAGTGCTGTTAATGGCAGGATCATTGCCGCCATCGTGACCAAAGACAAAATCATTGTTGCCAGTAGGTGCATACAATATTGTACCCAAACCCCATATGTCGAAACCTAAGGTGCGCCCATAAGGCCTTCGCATACTTTCAAGAATACCGCGATCAAGGATGGCGGCAGTATTTAGCTCTGGCAGCTGTGCCAGCACAAATTTTGCCAGATCTGCACTAGAGGTGGAAAATCCAGTTGCAGCATTTGATGCGTATTGGTAAACCGGCGCCGAATCGCCGTTGTGATCATATGAGCCAGCATTATTCGAAATGTTCGCCATATAGCTATAAGTGGACCGGGACATATTAAGAGGATTGAAAAATTCCAAGTTCATATACTCTTGAAACGTAATGCCAGATACTTCTTCAATGAGTAACTCTAATATCAGATAACCGCCGCCTGAATAGCTCCACTTAGCCCCAGGTTGTACCTTGACGCTAATTTCGACCTGTCGATTGGTCGATGCTCGAGGGGCGGACAGCGATTGTTCTAAGGTAGGTATTTTCTCATCAGCTTGGTAATCACCGAATCCTAGGCCGTCAGTTAATCCTGCAGTATGACTGAGTAAACGTCGAGTAGTGACGTCATCGTTGTCGAACTCGCTTGGCGGAAGCTGCCATCTAGTGAGGTAAGAAGAGATAGGTAGATCTAGATCAATCTTTTGGTCCTGAACGAGTTTCATAATTGCACTGGCAGTCAACCATTTGCTCATTGATGCTGTGGCGAACACAGTATCTTTGTCTATAGGGTCTTTGGTATTCGAATAATATTCTTTTACTATTTTCCCGCTCTCGATTATTAGAAACGCCGCGTTCCCTCTATTTTCTTCAACAATTATTTCTGTCGCTTTGTGGAAAAAACCCTCGGTATCTCCGGCAGAAGCAATAGGATTCATCCACCAGCCATATAAACCGCCAAAAATAGTCACTGCAATCCACAGGACCATCAGCACTGTAGTGCTGATGGTTAATTTAAAATAGTACATTGATAGCTTCCTATTAAATGGTGCAGATAAGGTTGAGGCAATATGCAGCGTTGCTACCAAGCCGGGTTTTTAACTGTCCAGCCGAAGGCGCCTTTAATCGTTTTTTTTATGACATGTCATGTCAAAACTACCGACAATCAGCAGCGTTAATAACACCGCCGCATGTCGGAATACACTTTATTTTTAATGAATTCATACCCTCCAGGTAAGTCCAATAGCAGGCACTAAATAGCTCATTAACTGGAGGCTTGTTATGTATCATACATGTGCCCGCTTCGGCCATATCAATGAAACAGCCAAGTAGCGATGGAATCAATTTATCAGGTAATTCTTGGCCAGATAACAACCCTTACGGGCGGACAATTTATTGGTATAGCCTTAGCCCGATCTTTTTAGTCATTGGCTAGGCTGACTGAAAACAGCATGAATAGTAGCTTTATCCAATTAGCAGCTGACAATGAACAGGCTTTCACTTCGATACTTATTGATAAATTCAGGTTATAATTTTGATACTCCTTAACATCTAAAGGCAATTTTTTTAACAGAAATTATAACTCTCTAACGATTCGCTGCATTTTTAAGTTGACCCATTTCTATATTAAACGTTACCACCTTACGAATAAATAAAAATATAATATACCCGCCGTACATTACATATTGCAACAACTATTATAAGAGAATAACTGCATGAAAGCTTTTAAAACTGCCGTATTAATCGCTGCATTATTTTCTATATCACCGTTCAGCTTAGCCGGTGTTTTAAGCTTTAATATTAGCGGTGATGCTAGCTATATAAACTCAGAACTAACGCCATACTTTAGTACCGGTGATAATTTAAATCTCCAATTTACAGTGGATACCGCTGTGCCCGATGGTTCTACTGACAGTTGGTTTTCATGGTACACACAATTAAGTGCCATGACCTTTAGTATAGGTAATACTGACGGCACTGTTCCCAGCTATATCGCGAGTATTACTGATGAACCTGATTGCGTCACCTATACCTGTGGCGATGTATGGGCGGCTGAAGGGAAAAATGACTTTGGTACAGTGTTTGATTTTCCAATCTTTGGAAATTACGCCTTAGACATTGTTCATCTTGAATACCGAGATGATAGTGCCGCGGCTTTAAGCTCTGATGTTATGGCAGACTCGATTGACAATCTAAGTAACTTTACTAATTGGAAGCTAGCGTTCTATTTCAAGGACACAGTGAATCCAGGCAACGATAGAGTGGTAATTAGTGCGATCAATCCCACTGTAACAATCAGTGAAGTGCCAGAGCCTGGCCCATTATTATTAGCATTAGGTTTAGTAGGGTTAGGGTTTGTCCGCCATAAGCAACGCTAACTCCCTCATACCTGTAATCGACGACGGCACGTCCAGCAACCAGCACCTTAGCTAACGTTATCGATAATCATCAAAGAGCACCATGCTTGGTGCTTTTTCTATTCACAGCACTGTAATATGCGGTTAATTCAAGCTTTTCCCATAGTCAAAACCAACTTATGACAATGTCAATTCTCGGTTGTGGTTATTTGGTGGCTGGA
>JBLHLU010000028.1:0-21834 GCA_047623385.1 Paraglaciecola psychrophila | reverse complement strand
CACTAAAGATACAGATGGCGACTGCCAGTAAAGGCTGACTATAAACCGTCGTTAAGTTGATAACAAAATCGAAGAGCTGGTCAAAGTTCACCAATATAACCGTCGAAACGGCAAAAATAACGCTACCAATAATAGCCGTCGCGCGCTTTCTTGCCATACCGCTCTGCTCGGTTACTAAGGCCACTGGCACCTCTAACATAGAGATCGAAGACGTCAGAGAAGCAATGGTCATCAGGGTAAAAAAGGCAAAAGCAACGATAAAACCTACTGATCCCATCGAGTCAAAGAGTGAAGGCAGCACCTGAAAAATGAGATCTGGGCCGGCAATCAACTCACCGGTTTCAGCAAATACCGTAGTACCCACTTCTTTAGCGACATAGATAGCTGGAATAATTAACAAGCCGGCGGTAAAGGCAATCCCGGCATCGATCAAGGTCACTGCGGCGCCCAATTTTGGCAAGCTCTCTTCTTTACCCAGATAGGAGCCGTAGATCAACATAGTGCCCACCCCCAGCGACAGCGAGAAAAATGCCTGCCCCATAGCATTGAGTACCAGTGCGGGATTAAAATGAGTCAAATCCGGTAATAAATACACCCGCAGTCCTTCGCTGGCTCCATCTTGGGTCAACACATAGCCAATTAAGACCACCATTAACACCAGCAACATGGGCATCAACCGGGTAGACCATTTTTCGATACCACCCTCAACCCCGCCGGCCACGATACTCATCGTTAGCAGCATAAAGACCGCCATCGACAAAATATTTCGCTCAAAGCCGAAGCTCGTCAACCAAAGACTAAACGCGTCGTAACCGAGCATGCTGGCAATGGACTCGATAAGAAAACAGATCATCCAACCGGCAATAATACCGTAAAAACTTAAGATTAAACTGGCAACGACCACTCCGTATAGACCCACGCCCATACCCAGCTTGCGCGTTTTGGGACCTATCGCTACCTGTTGCAAGGCGTTGACCATATTGGCCCGGGCGTGCCGGCCGATAACTAACTCTGCTATCAGCACCGGATAAGCCAAGCAAAACGTCATCAACAAATAGACCGCAACAAAGGCCGCGCCGCCGTTACTGGCAGTTTGTGTAGGAAAACCCCAAATATTTCCCAAGCCTATTGCGGAACCCGCTGCGGCCATAACAAAGCCGGTTTTTGAGGAAAACTGCTCTCTGGAACTCATCCATATTACCTATTGTTATTGTTTTTGATCATGCCAATTTGCATTGATTATAAGACAGTGCAGCGGAGTATAACGGCAGCGGCTTTAAAACGGCAATTGACTTTAACCGTCAACCCTTGAAAAGTGTCGCGATCCCTAAGCTGGAACTCAAAAAAGTCTTGGAATGAGGGTAAAGAGGGGGGTCAAAATGGCCTAGATCAGCTGCCACCACACTCCAGCTCTATTGAGGACCTGCGGCAAGGCCTGTTACTGGGAGCGTCGAACGCGATCGCATAGGTTAATGGCCAATAGGTTGCAGCTGGTAAAGTTCAGAAGCTATAACTGGCGGATACTCCCAGTGTTCTGGGACGGCTTCTAGTACCGCGATCGTATTCAGGTAAGTTCATCACACTTTGATCGGCGCTATAGCGGGTTTTTTCATCGGTCAGATTGTCAATAAAGACCGCCGCCCGCCAGCGATCGCCACTGCTATACCCCAAGCGTACATCAACCAGTGTCTGCTCACTCTTCAGTTGACTACCCTCACGGGTAAAGCGCAGCACTTTGCCATCATTGGAGCCGAGCAGCGTTGAGGACTCATCGACGTAACTGACACTGCCAAAGACAAACAGCTCGCCGTCGCCGATGGGCCGTGACCAATCTGCCGATAGCGACCAACTCAGTTCCGGTGCCTCGGACAACTGCTGCGAACTACCTGCACCTAAGGGTTCACTGAATTGCCCATCGCTGTAACCCAAACCTGCATTAATCGTTAAATACTCCGTCAGCGCCGCCGCCATGCCCAACTCTAAACCGGTGGACACCGCAGCGCTGGCGTTACCGCTGAGATTTACGCCGCAGCGGCTAAGCGGATTAAGGCGTGATTCACTATCTGCCCACTGCGTACGATACAGCGCAGCATTGATCCGCAGCCCTCTAGACGGTTCTGCCCTGAGCCCCAATTCAATATTTTCTACGTTATCACCAACCACTCTGCTGCGCTCGACGGCCGCTGCGCTGACCCCTTGCTCACAGATCACAATCTGCTCTTGCGTTGAGTCCAATACCAAACGGTGGCGCCCATGGGCGACATCAGACATTGAAATATAGGCCTGACTGTCAGTGCTGTAATCCCAGGACAGCGTTACTCGATAGTTCGACGCTTCCTCAGAGCTGCGGCTGCTATCGCCGATACCCTTGGCTATAGCCGACGACGCTGGCCCTTCAGTCACGGCAATACTGTGCAACCGTCGACTCAGGTCATAATCGAGGTAGCGAAGACCCACCGATAGATTAACATTCCCCGGTAATTCGAGGCTGCCTCCGCCGAATACCGCCCGCTCACCACTGGCAAATTGATCACTACCCAACGGCAGCTGGCTGCGATGTTCAAAGCTTTGCAACACGCTGTAATCAGCGCTGAGTGCAGTAGTTTGCTGATACATTCCAACTAGCCATTGAATGGCTCGATCACTGTTAGAGGACAACTGCGCCTCAAAGCGCTCATGTTTGAGGGCCAAATCTCTCGCCGGCGGTGGGGCTGAGTTGAGGTTTGTGCTGGGGTCAAAGTTGCTGGAAAAGCCGGTTGTATTTACCGGCGCCGCTAGGCTATTAATGCCGCCTCCGATAACCAAGGCGCTGTCGGCTTGCGATAAACTGACAAGCAACCTCAGCTGGTTAAAGTCACCGCCCATCATCACATTGCCAACAGTGAACTGGCCCCCCGTTTTTATAGCTATGCTAGGCATAAAGCGGCTGTGATCAAGCGCTGGCAAACGGGTGGTACTGACGGGATCTATAAGGTGGTTAAAATAGCCCGGCGCTATAGCACTGCGCTGGTTAACTGGGTAACGCAAAAACCCCTTTAGTTGAGGAGTTTGGCCGTAATAAAAGAACACGCCATCACTACTATTACTACCATCATTTCCGAGTTCACTGAGATGGCGCTGAGTACGCTGAATAGTACCGAGCCTATAATCGCTTGATAAGACAATTGCGCCGCCGTAATAATAACGGCTATTTATTGCAGAGCTGTTAGATGAGGTGCTCGGTGAGGTACTCAACGGGATGCTCGAAGAAATAACCAGCTCCCGCTGATCAATCATCGTACTGGGACCAGCAGCGAACGCCGTGGCACTGGCCAGCAGCGCTGGCAACAGTAACAACATCCACTTTGGCTTACTGTTTTCCATAGCAGCCTCCCCTAGAGTGTTTTTGTTATTGGCTTTTTTATCGTGTCTTGATCGCCATAAACCCTGTAAAGGTGATCATTATATGCTCAATAACTAAGAATAACCCCTTATTTCTAGCCTCGACGCCTGACACACCGCCTCAATGGCCACAATTGTGCAGCTCTTCACATTGATAAATATACGGCGCCAAAGCGCCTTTGCCCAAGCCACTGACTCAGCAGCCTCTACCTGGTGCCGCCTGCCCCCGCAGGTATTGCTCAGTGTCACCCTTTTTTATCAATGACTTACCGAAGATCTAGAGATTTGCCATAAGAGTAAGTGTGCCGCCGCCGCGGACGATCAAGCCACTATGAGGGCGCCATAAGCCTTGAATCTGGCAGGGTGCTATGGCTAAATGGATTGTTCTGTCGGGACATTTTCTAGTGTCTGTACATCGATGCCCCGGCTCTTTTCATCGCTCACGCCATAGGAATAGAATCCATGTCTGAAGAAACCGTTGTTATTGTCAGTGGTGCACGCACCCCCATGGGCGGCCTGCAAGGTAGCCTAAGCAGTGTTACTGCTGTTGAATTGGGTACTACCGCCATTCAGGCTGCGATACAGCGCGCGGGCATTGACGCCGCCGATATCGAAGAAGTGATCATGGGCTGTGTACTGCCCGCCGGCCTAAAACAAGGACCTGCACGCCAGGCTGCAATTCATGCCGGCCTACCGGATCATGTTGGCGCCGTCACCATCAACAAACTGTGTGGCTCTGGCATGCAAGCAACAATTTTCGCCCACGACCAAATCAAGGCGGGAAGCTGTAAAATTGCTCTGGCCGGTGGTATGGAAAGCATGAGTAACGCGCCCCACTTGCTACCTAACGCCCGCGGCGGTGTGGGCACCGGTGACAAATCGATCCACGACCATATGTTTATCGACGGCCTAGCCGATGCCTACAGCGGCGCGATGATGGGTTCCTTTGCTCAAGCTACCGCCGATGACAAACAAATGTCGCGCCAGGCAATGGACGCCTACGCTATCCGCTCTACCCAGCGCGCGCAGGCGGCGATTGCCCAGGGCTCCCTTAATGAAGAGATGGCACCGGTGACTATCGTCGGGCGCAAAGGTACTACTGTAGTCAGTGAAGACGAGCAACCCGGTAAAGCGCAATTGGACAAGATCCCCTCACTGCGACCCGCCTTCGCCAAAGATGGCACCATTACCGCCGCTAACTCTAGCTCTATATCCGACGGCGCCTCCGCGCTGATACTGACCACCGCCTCGGAAGCTGCGGCGCGCAACCTAATCCCGATGGCCAGTATTGTGGCCCACGCCCGCAACTCTCAACAGCCTGCACTGTTTACCACAGCACCGATTGGCGCCATTGAGAAAGTGTTACTCAAAGCCGGCTGGGGAAAATCCGATGTCGACCTGTGGGAGATCAATGAAGCCTTTGCGATGGTAACTATGCTGGCGATTGACGAATTGGCACTGGACCCTGCGAAAGTGAATATTTACGGCGGCGCCTGTGCTCAGGGACATCCAGTGGGTTCAACTGGCTCTAGAATCATTGTGACCTTAATGCACGCTCTGAAAAACGAAGGTAAGCGCAAAGGCGTTGCTGCGCTATGTATCGGCGGTGGCGAGGCCCTCGCGGTGGCCATAGAAATCGCTTAACGAGTTAGATCTACTGTTATCCGCTACTGTTACTCGCTACCGTTACTGCTTGATCAGAAAATTTTCGAGCAGACGGTTAAAAGCTGTTGTTTTTTCAGCGTGCAACCAGTGCCCGGCATTTTGTAACACTTTAAAAGTGGCTGCAGGAAATGCGGCGATAGTAGCCTGGTAATGGCGCTGCTGAATATAGTCGGAAAGCTGCCCTTTGATAAACAGCGTCGGCCCTTCATAGGGTAGCGCTGCCACATTGGCACTGCGCAATTGCTCATAACAGCGCTCAATGGCAGCGCTGTTGAGGCGCCAGGCAAAGTGCCCATTGCTATCGCGGTACAGATTAGTCAGTAAAAAAGCCCGCACCGTCTGTTCGCTGATGTACTCAGACAAACTCTGATCCGCTTCCCTGCGATTGGCAACAGCGGCCAGATCGACCGCCTTTAGTCCGGCAAATATCGCCTGATGGCCCGCTGGGTAAGCCACTGGAGCGATGTCGGCGACGACTAGAGCCGGCACTCGTGCTGGCTGCTGCAGGGCCAACTGCATTGCCACTTTGCCACCCAGGGAGTGCCCCATTAAATAGGCTGCATCGATTCCTTCAGCGTCCATTAAAGCCAACACATCATCTGCCATTTGCGCTAAAGACATCGACTCAGCGCGAAAAGAACGCCCGTGATTGCGCAGATCCAAACTGTAGACAGAGAAGTGTTGAGCCGACGGTTTAGCCACCATCGCCAGACTACTGCCCATTGCAAAAAGACCGTGCAGTAGAATCAGAACTTTGGCATCGCTATTGCTGGGGCCACTATGAGTAAAATGTAACAGCATTATTAACCTTTTTTGCCTTAATTGATCAGAATTGAGCAACTCACTGCGACGACACTTCATTTCATCCCAGCAGGTTGATAGAATCCCAGCCTCACTCATTTATTTAAGGAATTCAACCCGGTGCGTATTATTTTGCTTTCAGTAGGCCTGCTCGTTATCGCCAGCACGATTAGTGCCTGCAGCTCCACCATAACCGGTTATAACCCAACGGTGTTTCCCTTTCGCTATGCTCAGGAGGCGGTTAATGAAACCAAGATCAAACGGGTCATTCTGGCGCCGGTAAGCATCGGCGCGCCCGTTCGCTCCCACCTGCGCAAGGCAGAGCGCAAAACAAAAGCGGTCATCAAAGCGTATTTGCGCAGTAACGGCTACGAAATATTGCCTAACTATCAATTCGACAATGCTTGGAAACAGGCTAATCGAACCTACGGCAATGTGTTCGATCCGAGTACCGGAAAAGTGAATGCCGATGCTTGGCGTGCGACCATGGTCACCGTAGCAGAAAAGCTGCGGGCCGAAACTCAGGCCGATGCAATTATTTTTGCCGACATCATTGTGCATGAAACCACTCACAGCATTGGCCAGAATCACTATGCAAAATGGTATGGCGTCACTCGAAAGCCGTCAATTAAAGGGGCCGGAAACGGTATACCCATGGACTTCGATTGGTCGCAGCCGGTGCGCGCCGCCTCGCTGCAGGTAACCGTTTTTGGAGTAGACAAGCTGCAACAGCTGTTTTCCAGCATCGGTGGCGTCGATACGCTGCAGACACTCAATCTGAAAGGATCTGATGCGGGCTATACCCGCCGTAAAAAGCTGCTAAGCAACGACAAAAACCTCGAGGAAGGAATTAAAATAGCGTTTCACCCCTTTATTCCGATGGCCAATTATCCCGGTGATAAAGAACAGTGAGCCGCCAACGGATCAGTAGTGCGGGGGGCGCTCTTCGACTTCTTCGCCTTCATTTGCCATCGCCTCCAACTGCGACTTTTGACTTTTAAGCACTTCGTGCAAATTTTCGATCTGACGCTGTTGCCGGGTGACCACCTCGTTAAGGGACTGCAGGGTATCTTCTTGAAAAGCCACTTGGCTCTGCAGGTCGATTAGTTGATCGCTAATACGGTTGATAACGTCCTGCTGTACCATGGTCGAACACCCTTGATAAATTGCGGGACCCAAGACCACTGCCTCGGGTAATTCGCAAGAATAACACAAAGCTCGTAAGCGTACCGAGCCAGTGCGCTGCATTTTACCAATGGCTCTAGCGACAACAGGATTCACTTATGACACGCGTGGTCTACTCCACTGAATCGGGCCGGCACTGTCCAGCCTGCAACAACCCCATCACCCTGTGCAATTGTAAAAAGCAGCGTCAACAAGCCCCAATGGGAGACGGTATCGTGCGCTTGCAGCTGCAAACTAAAGGACGCAAGGGCAAGGGTGTCACCCTAATAACAGGGTTAGACCTGGCCCCTGAGCTGCTTAAAAAAATGGCCAAAGAGTTAAAACAGCGCTGCAGTACCGGCGGCGCTGTCAAAGAAGGGGTGATTGAAATACAAGGTGACCAGCGAAAGCTACTGGAACGTATTTTGCATGAGAAGGACTATAGCGTCAAAATTAGTGGTGCCTAATCCCTACCGAACAGGCTGGGGCTGGCGATAACACCGTTCCGTACCCTGTTCAATGCGAGACCGTCAAAACATGGACACCTTCAGTATTATTAGCTCCGCCGTCACCTTTTTACTTGGCGTCAGTGCTGGCGCGCTCGCGGTATTTTATCTGTCGCGGGGGAAAATGGATCGCTATAAGCAAGCCCATTCCCAGCGCCGCATCAGTATGCTCGAGCAGGTTGCCCAGCACGTTGGCAAAGTCAGCCACACCTTCAGCAAATACGCCTCGGTGGTTTCCGATATTGGCCCCAAGACAGATCGTATTACCAGCAAGCAAACCGCCGAACTGGAAGAACTGAGCAATGAACTGGTGGCCGTTTACGAGGAGATCTCTATCGCCGAATCAAAACTGCTACTGCTGGGTGAAAAACGACTAGAAAAAGCGATGAAACTTTACACCGTAAAAATGGCGCAATTTCGCAAGCAGATATTCCCGGGACGCTATGCCCATAGTGAAGATATTGGCAAGATGAAAAAAGAAGTGTCGTCGATGCGCGAGCAATTTTATGACATCCTCAGCGAGCGGTACGACCGCAACAATGCCCGTTAGTGGCAACTATTAATTAACTACCACACCGCTATACAACTAGAATCTGTGACAGTAATGGCATTGTCGACATTTTGAGAGGGTGTTTCAATCGCACCGTTTGCAATCAATATCGGAAAGCATGCGCGGGCCAAACCCCTTCAGCATAGCTAGGTGCACAAGCTGTTTAATAGTTACAGGCTCTAGCTTCGAGAAAACCGACTACATAGAAAACGATTCTTTGACCCACCAAATGCGCGGTACAGGGTCTGCAGTCATGTCGATAATTTGGTGGGCGATGTCGATGCGGTGTCGGCCCGATGTCGGCGCTCTAGGGCCTCACCCTGTGCCAGCTTGCGCTTACACAAAAGGGATTTCTTCAACCTCAACGTTTATAGCAGTCACTTATTTTCTGATTTAGAGCAAAGCAAAAATACCCCTTGGACTTATAGACAAGCCGTTAATTTCAAGATGTCATCCTGTGAACAATTTAAACCTTTTGGCTTTTACCTACTACTGTCGTCAAGGCAATTAAACTGAACAATGCCTGTACAGCTATAGTGCAAGTCACAAATCTTAAAGGGCGTTGTTACTCGTCTTTTTGACAGCATTGTTGTGAGCATTGTTGTTAGCATTGTTACTAGCGCCGCTGCTAGTGCCACTGCCTATAGAGCAGCGAATTATAGGTAAAAACAGTCTGTCAGTTAATAATAGGCTCTTAGCTCACGCCCGAATTGTTTATTGTTGCCTGCAACTTTTTGGATCAACTAACGCCGACCGGCCAATAGACACTTTTCCGCGTATGCCCGTGTTTTTTTCACTCAGCTTCAACACTAACTCTTAAGCAGGATAGAACCGCGTAGATTGACCAGCAAAGGGTATATTCCGGTTTTAGCTGGACAGTAAATCCACTGTGGTAAGCCCACTCGCCTACTATTAATTCAATGTGCGCTAACACTGACAATAACCCTGTGAAAAAAAAGCTGGGAAGCTTAGGGGTTCTGGTATCACTCATTCACACTGTTTTCAGTGCAAAGCACTACAATCACCGGACTTTAATACCCGTGACGCATAATGAAGATAGGACATAACCCCGCTCTTTATATCGCATCAGTCTAACAATTAGCATTAAAAAAGTCGGTAATTGCAAATCGCCTTCTACACTTATACATAACGACACAGCACCGATAGGAGACGCTGCATGTTTGTATCACCGACCACGTTAAACCATAGTGAAGAGTCTACTGCCGATATACTTGATCGTGCTGAACACCAACGAATTAGCTTAGATGAATTGGATTTTCTATTGTTATCACTGTATCGGCTCAGCGCGAAACGCCTAGTAGAATTACAGCGAGTGCAGGCACTGTTGTTAGACCTCGAGTCCAGACGCGAGCAACCACTTTAGCACTTCACAGAAATATAGCTGAGGAGCGTATCAGTCAAGCTAGAGCTAGGCCTAAACCTAGACTTAGACCTAGACCTAAACATAAGACAATTCTAAATTTAAAAAGCATAAATCAAGTCAAATACAGAGTGCTTGGCCAGTATCAGAGCGGACACCCGCTGCTTATTTTTAGGGCCGGTCTCTAGCGCCCACCAGCAGTAAATGCTGGTAGCGCCGCTTAAGCTTGTGCCTTTAAAAAAAGAGCAAAACTTCAGTAAGCAGCTTGTTGAAACACTACAGCGTCACTTTATGGCAGTTAATAAAATACGCTACTACCCTATTGCGGTAGTAACGCTTATTAGTATATTACGATATATAGAGACACTAAAACTGGCTGTCTTCCAGCGCCATAATAGTATCGCTACCCGCTGCTGCTGCAACTAAAAAACCCTGCGCACGGGGCATTATTTGCTCGGCAAAAAAGCGTGCAGTCACTATTTTAGTTCCGTAAAACGACGGATCTTCAGCCATCTTATCCTTGGCGATTAAGGCCGCTCTGGCCAACTGCCAACCGCCGGCGATAGTACCAAAAGCCATCAGCACATTGAATGCAACCGCACCGGCTAAATGCACATTGTCGGCACCCTCAGCCAATATCTTATGGATCGCCGTCTCAAGTAATCTAACATTTTCATCAAGTGACTTGGCAATAGTGGCAAACTCATCACCGGCAGCAGCCGCACGAACCTGCACTGCACGCATTTCCTGAACAACACGGCCAAACTCCAAACCATTGTCACGCAGTAGTTTGCGGCCAACTAAATCGTTAGCTTGAATACCGGTGGTACCTTCATAAATAGTTGCAATACGCGCGTCGCGCATGATTTGTGCAGCCCCAGTCTCCTCAATAAAACCCATACCACCGTGTACCTGAACACCCAGCGAGGTGACTTCCTGAGCCACTTCGGTAGACCAGGCCTTAGCCAGCGGAGTTAGCATCTCACCGCGACTGTTAGCCGCCCGCGACTGCTCACTGTCGGTGCTGTGGTGCCCCGTATCAAAGGCCGAAGAAGCAACATAACACAGCGCTCTGGAGGCCTCGGTGAGTGCCCGCATGGTCATCAACATTCTGCGCACATCTGGGTGGCGAATAATCGAACCCTTGTCGCGATCACCAGCGGCCACGCCCTGCACTCTATCTAAGGCGTATTTAACCGCCTTCTGATAGGCGCGATCTGCCAGCGCTACACCCTGCACACCAATGTTGAGGCGGGCGTGATTCATCATAGTGAACATATAAGCGAGGCCCTTGTTTTCCTCACCCACTAAATAGCCAATCGCGCCCTCATTATCGCCAAAGTTGATAACACAGGTTGGGCTGCCGTGAATGCCCATTTTATGTTCGACCGACACCGCGTAGGCGTCGTTGCGCTCACCAATGGAGCCGTCCTCTTGCACCAAAAACTTAGGCACAACAAACAGCGAAATACCTTTCACGCCAGCGGGAGCATCGGCGGTGCGGGCCAATACCAAATGCACGATATTCTCGGTCATTTGGTGGTCGCCCCAGGTGATATATATCTTGGTGCCATGAATACGGTAGTGATCGCCCTCGGCTATCGCCTTGGTGCGCACCGCCGCCAAATCAGAGCCCGCTTGGGGCTCAGTTAAGTTCATGGTGCCGGTCCACTCGCCAGATACCATTTTGGCTAGGTAAGTGTCTTTTAGCGCCGCACTAGCGTGGCCTTCGATGGCACCAATAGCGCCCTGACCCAGCATCGGACACAGCCCCAAACTGCAATTGGCCCCCGACCACATTTCCATGACGGTCATTCCGACAGTTTCCGGTAGACCCATGCCGCCGTATTCGGGCGTACAGGGCAGCGAGCCCCAGCCACCGTCGACAAACTGCTGGTAGGCATCGGCAAATCCCGGCGTTTCCTGTACTGCTCGATCGTTACAGACCGCGCCTTGTCGATCGCCCAAGGTATTGAGTGGTGCAAATACGCCGCTGGCAAATTTACCCGCTTCCTCCAGCACCGATTCGATCATGTCTTCGTTGATCTCGTTAAAATAAGGCAAATTGCAAATATCGCCCAATTCAGCCAATTCCCTCAAGACAAAGTTCATGTCCTTCAGCGGTGCGTTATAATCTGACACTATAATGTTACTCCAGTACTAATCCCCGGGCGATCGGTCGGCTCGGGGCAGGTAATAAGTTAGCGAAAGGGCTGCGGGCAGCCTCTCTCACTACGCTGAACGCGGCTGTTTAAGCCGGGAATTGATAGGTTTTGTATTGCTCACGCAGATCTTTTTTGCTGAGTTTTCCGGTTGCGGTATGGGGCAATGCGTCGACAAACAGACAGTCGTTGGGAATCCACCAACTCGCCACTTTACCCTTAAAAAAGGCCAGCATTTCAGCTGCGGTGAGTGTGGAGTCTGGATCTTTAATCACCAATAACAGCGGCCGTTCAGTGTATTTCTCATGGTACAAACCGATAACCGCCGCCTCGATAACATCGGGGTGATCAACCGCTGTATTTTCCAGATCGATGGAACTAATCCATTCGCCGCCGGACTTGATTACGTCTTTACTGCGATCGGTGATCTGCATAAAACCGGCGCTGTCGATAGTGGCGACATCGCCGGTATCAAACCAGCCATCGGCGTCGTGCGAATCGCTGCTCTCTGATTTAAAGTAGGAGCTGCAAACCCAAGGACCGCGCACTTTTAAAGCGCCGAAGGCAACCCCGTCCCAAGGCAGTTCGACATTGCTGTCGTCGACAATTTTCATATCCACACCAAACATACAGCGACCCGCTTTAACCCGCATACGAGCATATTCTTCCTCACCCAGCGCCGCCCGGTCGAGCTTTAAGTTATAGCTGCCCAGTGGGCTCATTTCGGTCATACCCCAACCCACGTGGGAATAAACGCCGTGTTTATCTTCAAACTCTTCCATAATCGACAGCGGACAGGCCGCGCCGCCGACAATGACTGCCTGCAGTGCTTCGATACTCTTGCCGCTGCTTTCCAGGTACTTCAACAGCGCTAACCACACCGTCGGCACACCGGCGGAAAAGGTCACACCCTCGTCGTTAATCAAGCTTGTTAAGGTCTCGCCGTCTGCCATTTTGGAGCCGGGGAACACCAATTTGTTGCCGGTGATTGCAGAAATATAGGGCAGTCCCCAAGCATTAACGTGAAACATTGGCACGATCGGCATAACCACGTCGTCGCTGCTAAGTCCCATAACATCGCTAAGACAGCAGGTATAAGTGTGCAGTACCGTAGAGCGGTGGTGATATAACACCCCCTTAGGATTACCGGTAGTGCCAGAGGTATAACAGAGCGCCGATGCATCTAACTCGTTGAGTTCAGGCCAGCTAAATTGCTCGGATTCATCGCTAATCAGAGCCTCGTAGCAATAGACATTGCGCAATGTCGTCTCGGGCATACTGGCTTGGTCGGTCATGACTACAAAGCCTTTGACCGTAGGCATAGTATCCTGCAATTGCTCTAACAACGGCACAAATGCGGGATCAACCAGTACAAACTGATCTTCCGCGTGATTAACGATATAGTCTATTTGTTCGGGAAACAGGCGTGGGTTGATAGTGTGGCAAATCATCCCAGAGCAACTGACCGCGTAATAAATTTCAAAATGGCGATAGTCGTTCCAAGCCAAGGTAGCTATGCAATCACCTTTTTTGGCACCCAACTTCTCCAAACTATTAGCTAATTTTCGCACCCGCTTGAAGGCGTCGCTGAAGGTGTAGCGGTGGCGAGGGTTGTCGGAGGTGACCGATACAATTTCGGTGGCGCCGTGTATAGTATCGGCATATTCCATCATCGAAGTGATGGTTAGCTGGGCATTCATCATTAAACCGTGCATGGATAACTCCTGTTGCGGGTAGTAAAGCTCTCATCAGCGCGGGCGGTGGTACAAACGACACCGCAGCGCTGTACTGACTCAAATTGAAAAAATAACCGCGATTATAACCACCGAGTCTGTTTTTACTAGTCGTTTAACTTATTATGTTTCGCAGTATTCGCCAAGCCCGCCCCTCAGCGCCGCCGTGGGACCGCCTCCTTGCCAACAAATAATTGTAAGTGTTTGATTAATATGTACTTAAATAATGAACTCTGAACCCTACCACAGCGACCTAGTACTGCTCGGCGGTGGTCACAGCCATCTAGCCGTTATTAAAAAATTCGCCATGAACCCAGTTGAAGGGCTGCGTATTACGGTCATAAGCCGGGATATCCACACCCCCTACTCCGGTATGCTGCCAGGATTACTGGCTGGACACTACCAACACGACGACAGTCATATTGATTTGCGTAGCCTTTGCGAGAAGGCCAATGTGCGCTTTTTTCACTGCAGTGTTACCGCTATCGACCCGGATCGACAACAGCTTCACTGCGACAATAGAGGGCTGGTGCGCTATGACTGGCTGTCGATCAACATCGGCTCACAACCGGCGTTGTCGTCGATTGCTGGGGCTGCAGATGTCGGCATCGCCGTCAAGCCGGTACCAGCGCTGCTAGACTACTGGCAGTCAATGACCGAGACAATTACCCAACACAGCAGTGACGCACCGTTCAAAATTGTTGTCGTGGGCGGCGGTGCTGCCAGCGTTGAAATCGCGCTAGCCAGCCAACTGCAATTACAACAGCGCGGTCTGGGTGACAAAATTACCCTGCAAATCCTTTGTGCCTCAGCGCAGTTATTGGCCAGCCACAATCAGCGGGTGCAGAAAAAAATGCAGGCGATCTTAACGCGCCGCGGCATCGACACCCACACCGGTACCAAAGTACTGGCGGCAGCTACTACTGAACAGCAATATCAACTACAACTCGACAACGGCAGCACTATCACTAGCGACGCCGTGGTCTGGGCAATCCATGCCGCCAGCCCTAACTGGCTTAGCGCCTCTGGCTTGCAGTGTAATCAGACAGGCTTTGTAGAAGTAAACCAATACCTGCAGAGCTGCTCCCACAGCAATGTTTTTGCCGCCGGTGATATTGCCCATTTTAGCCCCCGGCCACTGCCCAAGAGCGGAGTGTACGCGGTGCGCGCCGGTAAAATTCTGGCGCAGAATCTGCGCCGAGCTATCGAAGGTCGCCGGCTAAAAGTCTTTGTGCCGCAGCATTCTTTTCTCAGTTTGCTAATGACCGGCGATAAATATGCGGTCGCCTCGCGGGGACCGATAAGTTTTTCTGGCCGATGGATCTGGTGGTTGAAAAATGCCATCGACCGAAAATTTGTTAGCCAATACAGCGACTGGAATCCAATGAGCGCCAAGTCGCCAGTCCAGAACGGTCCTCGCGCTGCAGATATAGAGGCAATGCGCTGCGGTGGCTGCGGTGCCAAAGTAGGTAGTCAAATTTTAAGCCGGGTGATGGCCCAACTGCATCCGATCGGCAATGCCGATGTCATCATCGGTTTAAACGATCCTGATGACGCGGCAGTGATTATCCCGCCAGCTAACCAGCAATGGTTGCAGACCGTGGATTATTTTCGTGCCTTTATCGATGACCCCTATTTGCTGGGGCGTATCGCCACTAACCACTGCCTTAGTGATATCTACGCCATGGGCGCCACCCCGCATACCGCATTGGCCATTGCCACCGTGCCCTATGGCAGTGAAGCGTTGGTAGAGGACACTTTACTACAGTTGATGCGCGGCGCAGTCGACAGCCTAAATGAGCAGGACACAGCGCTTATTGGCGGTCACAGCAGCGAGGGTGCGGAGCTCGGATTTGGACTGTCGGTTAATGGCACCTGCGAGCCGAATAAACTATTGCGCAAGGGCGGCCTGCGGGCCGGGCTGAGTCTTATTCTCAGTAAACCGCTGGGCACCGGCGCGCTATTTGCAGCCAATATGGCGGGTAGAGCTCAGGGCCGCTGGGTTGAAGAGGCACTCGAGCAGATGCTGATCAGCAACCGCCAAACAGCCTCTATTCTTCACAGCTTTCAGGCCGTTGCCTGCACCGACATTACCGGTTTTGGTTTGCTTGGGCACTTAGCCGAGATGATCGATACTGACCCAGGTGAGTTAGAAGTACGACTGCAGTTTTCTGCGCTACCGCTATTGGCCGGCGCAGCTCACTGTATCGAGCATAAATTACTGAGCTCACTGCATATTGAAAACAGTCGCAGCGAGAGTGCTCTGATCAATCCCGAGGCTTTTGCCAACCACCTTCTGTACCCTATTTTATTCGATCCGCAAACAGCCGGTGGGCTGTTGGCCGCGGTACCTACAGAACAGGCGCAACAGTGTCTGCTGCAGCTGCAGCAGCAAGATTGTCCACAAGCGGCCATTATTGGCAGTATTGATGCTGTAGAAGACGGTGGCACTGCCCGCGCTGGTAGAGTTAGGTTGCTATAAGTCTGTGCTCGCCGATACCCCAGCATATCAAGCCCACTGCTAAGTCCTTGGCGTCGGGATTGCTTGCGCAATTGATGGGCCTCACAGTTATTAACTACTGCTATTAATTCATGGTGCGTCGCGGTAATGTATTGCTGTCGACCGCGCCTATCACTCAGCTGAAGCGTCAGAGTTGCTGGCCCGCTGCAAAAATAATACGTATTTTTATTTACCGGTAAAACAATTACAATCTGCGCCGGAGATACTAGCTGTGTTAAGTAGCTAAAACACCTTAACAACGAATACAGTAACGCTGATTCACGTCGGCAACATCCGCATTACAACTGAGCCAACTTAGCAGAGTATTTATTATGAGCACTGACAAACCCCAGTACGACTACGATCTATTTGTTATCGGCGCAGGCTCCGGCGGTGTGCGCGCTAGCCGAATGTCAGCGGGTTTTGGTGCCAGGGTAGCGGTAGCAGAAGATCGTTATATGGGCGGTACCTGTGTCAATGTCGGCTGTGTTCCCAAAAAGCTCTATGTCTACGCCTCACAGTTTTCCAACGCTTTTAAAGATGCTAACGGTTTTGGCTGGAGTTCGACCACTCCCAGCTTTGACTGGGCGACACTGCGAGACAATAAAATTGAGGAGATTAGCCGTCTCAACAGTATTTACGACACCATGCTGGGCGGCGCGGGGGTCGATGTTATCGGTGGGCGCGCACGCTTTGTCGACAAACACACCGTGGCAGTTAATGGCAAAAACTACAGCGCTGAAAAAATAATTATTGCCACCGGTACCTGGCCCCATATTCCCGAATTTCCCGGCCGTGAGTTTGCCGTGACCTCCAACGAGATTTTCGACCTAGCCGTGTTTCCCAAACGGCTGTTGGTGGTTGGTGGCGGTTACATCGCAGTCGAATTTGCCGGTATATTCAACGGCCTCGGTGCCCAAGTCACTCAGCTGTACCGCGGACCGCTGTTTCTTCGCGGCTTCGATCAAGATATTCGCGAAGCGGCCAGTCGAGAAATTGCCGCCGCCGGGGTAGATTTGCAATTTAATAGCAATGTAGCCTCTATTATTAAACTGCCTAGCGGGGTTTTACAGGCCACATTGGAAGATGGGCGGGTACTGGAAGCGGATACTATTTTGTACGCCACCGGCAGAAAGCCTCATCTGCAAGACTTGGATTTTGAAAACGTTAATGTCGAACAAAACAGCGACGGCACCCTCAAAATTGACGAGAATTTTCGAACCAGTGAAGATAATATCTTCGCGCTGGGCGACATCACTGGCGGCATGGAACTGACGCCAGTAGCGCTGGCTGACGGTATGGCCTTTGCCAAAACGCAGTTTAATAACCAGCCCACTACGGTCGACTACAACACCGTGCCGACCGCGGTTTTTTGCCAGCCTAATATCGGTACCTGCGGCTATACCGAAGCCGAGGCGAAGGACTTGTTTGGCGATATTGTAGTGTTCGAATCGCGTTTCCGCGCAATGAAACACACCATTGGCGGGCGCGAAGAAAAAACCTATATGAAGATGATTGTCGATCGCAACACTGACCGTGTGGTCGGCATTCATATGCTGGGAGAGGACGCCGGCGAGATTATTCAGGGCATGGCTATCGCCATGAAAGCCGGCGCTACCAAGGCAGTGTTTGACAGCACCATCGGTATTCATCCCACCTCAGCCGAGGAATTTGTCACCATGAGAAGCCCCCGGGACTAAGCGCAATATGCCGCCGTGGCCTTGCTGAAGCGGCGCTACCAGAGCACGGTCGCGCTGCGCGAACCTTGCCATTGCAAAAGCATCTGCTAACCCATGGTTTCAAACTGTGCGGTGAGTACTCGCCAAAAATAGGCGCTGGCTTATCGACAGATCATTGCCTGTTTGAAACTCGGGTTACACAATAATGCAGCAGCTGCGCGACACCTGCTGGCACAGTTCTTTCACAAACAACTGCCAGTGGCTTATAGTCCAGCAACCGTTTTTATCATCGTATCCACTCACCGATAGCGAGGTACTACCATGGTGACACTGCAACAATTTATTGCCGACTCTGTATCCCAATTATCGTTTGCACCGATACCCTTAGACCCGCCCATTCGTCTAGCGGATTTACCCACTCCGGCATTGATCATTGACCTAGACTTGTTTGACCGCAATATGCACACCATGCGCGATCATTTACTGGCTAACAACTTGGATCTGCGCTGTCACAGCAAAATGCATAAAAGCCCTATTATTGCCAAGAAGCAGTTGGCAATGGGAGCTATCGGCATCTGTTGCGCCACCGTTAGCGAAGCTGAAGTGATGTTTGCCAGCGGTATCGAAGCCATTTTAGTGACTTCGCCGGTGGTAACTAGCGATAAAATAGATCGTCTTATCGCCATGGCCCAACAGTCGGATAAGGTGGAGATCGTACTGGATGCAGTCGACGGCGCCAATGCACTCAATAGCGCTGCTGAGCGGGCCGGTATCACCCTGTCGGTGTTGATTGACCTAGACCCGGGCATGGGCCGTACCGGTGTTGAACCGGGCCCACCCGCCCTCGCCCTAGCTCGTCATATTATTGAACACTGCGGCCATCTTCAGTTTTGTGGCCTACAAATGTATATCGGTAATTGCATGCATATTAGCGGCTTCGAGCAACGAGCAAAAAAATACCGCAGGTTGCTACAGCGCGGCATTGACACCCGACAATTACTGGAAGATAACGGCATTGCGGTAACCGTATTTACTGGTGGCGGCACCGGTACTTTTAATATCGACAGTGACATCGGCGCTATCAATGACTTGCAGGCCGGCTCTTACGTCTTTATGGATGTGGAGTATCGCGATATAGGGGGCCCCGGCAGCGAACGCTTTGTCGACTTTGAGCCATCGTTATTTGTACTCAGTACTGCTATTAGTAAACCTCAGCAGCAGTTAATCACCTTCGATGCTGGCATTAAGAGTTTAGCCACCGACCACGGCTACCCAGAATTAAACGGCGTTGAGGGCGTTATCTACCATTTTGCCGGCGACGAACACGGTATTGTGCAACTGGACAATCCCTCCTGCGAAATCAAAGTAGGCGACAAATATGCCATTATTACCCCCCACTGTGACCCCACCGTCAACTTATTCGATTACTACTATCCCCATCGCAACGGAATAGTCGAGGAGGTTTGGCCGATTAGCGCCCGTGGACGATCGCAGTAAAGACTGGGCACAGGTATTGCTCGCGGTTAGCGGCTATACGTATAGCTGTAGCTGAAGTTGCGCCAAAATTGACTGCTGACTACAGCCGTTGCAATTGATAGTGATATTGGCGAATTGCTGATAGAGCAACTGACGCTCCTGGAACAGCGACTCGAAGGACTGATCCGGCCGCCGAGTAATACCCCGGGTCTGGTAATTGTTGATTCGCTTACGCAGCTCTGCCAAGTCAGTATGCAAAAAGACGACTTGCCCCAATTGACTCAGGTGCGCCATACCGGCATTGGAGTACACAGCGCTGCCACCGGTGGCAATAACGTGGTTATCGCAGTGTAGCGCTAATAACACCGCCTCTTCGATGGCTCGCAGGTGCAGGTAGTCGCTGCCGTCAATAATCTGCTGCAGCGTTTTGTGCTCGCGCAGTTGAATCAGCACGTCGGTGTCGACAAAGTCTCTGGCACTGTCCTTGGCCAGTTGTACACCGAGGGTGCTTTTGCCTGCACCGGGCATGCCTATTAAAATGATATTGCTCATGATGTCCTAGGGCGGCTTGGCTATGGATTAGCTGAGATTATAGAGCATATCTTCACCATCGATTGTTTCACTTAATGACAAACTGTCGGTCAAAACCGTATTAATCGATCATAAAAAAAGCACCTGTCCAAGACTAGGTGCCTTCATCCTATAACGGTATATTAGCTGCGCGTTTTTAGTCGAATATAGTTCAACAGACTGACGAACATTACTGCTGCGGTAGTGCGCTATGCTCCAGTACTAGCTCAGTGCGACGATTCCGTCGACGCCCCTCCTCAGTATCATTGTCAGCGATCGGCATCAATTCGCCATAACCTCTTATAGTCAGGCGATCCTCGGTAATATCACTTTTACTGAGGATTTGATCTCTGACTGCCCTAGCTCTTTGCTCCGACAGCCACTGATTGTAGTCATAAGAACCGCTGGGATCAGTATGTCCTTCCAGAACCACATTAACCTGAGGTGTTTCTCTTAACTGTTCCAAAGCATCGTGAATGGCAGCGTCAAAGTCACTGACAATCACTGAGGAGTTGTGGTCAAAGTTAACATTGAGTGTCACCTTTGCCTTACCGGGCCCGACTGCCATGAAGCGACTGTTTTTCTGCATAAGTCCAGAAAATAGTGCGTCTTTGTCGATACTAAGAGCAGTGGGAACATCCTCAACCGGACAAGTGCTCATAGCATTGTCAGCATTATCACGATCGAAGTTAAATGCGATTGCAGCCTCAGCGCCCAGTGTGTTGTTTTCAGTTGCACTAAGCAGTAAACCCATTTTAGCCAGGGTCGTGGCCTGAGCAATGATCAAATCGTTTTCGGCATTGACCACGTTGCGGCGACTATCAAAAAATTCATTTTCAGTATCCAATTGATCCAATAACGTGCGGTTACCCAAATCAAACTGTGCCTGGTAGGCCACTCTGGCCTTGCTGATGGCCAACTGGTTACGATCGGCATAAATCAGCTGCTCTTGCAGGGCTGAAATATCGTTGTGAGCAATCATAACGGTCTGACGAACATCGCGGCAGGCCTTGTTGCGTAATGCTCTCGCTCGCTCTAAGCCCTTATAGAGCCTGCGTTTGTTAGCGCTGTCTGTACCACCGCGGTACAAGTTATAGGTCATCACCACTTCAATCGCGGTTTCATTGTAGCTGCCTTCTAAACCACTGCTGATATCCTCATCGATATTGTCTAACTCTCGACGAAAGCGTAAATCAAAGCGCGGTAGCATAGGTGCATTTTTCGCACCGAGTTCTTCTTGGGTAGCGCGAACGTCCTCTATCGCTGCATTCATCAATGGGCTGGTTTTATAAGCCTGCATCAGCGTTTCGCGACGGTCTGTCGGGATTAAGCGGGTCGACAACACCGGATCCTGCAGCTTGTCGGCGGGCATTGAATTAGTAAGACGCTGGAAGCGCACGCTAACGTCGTACAAATTGGTCATTTCTGTTAACAAGTTGGATTCGGCTAGGGCCAACCGCGCATTGGCTTGCTCCAGATCGACACCCCGACTTACCCCGCCGCTAGTTCTCTCTTCGATTTGGTTGTAAATAGTGCGGTGTGCGACATAATTTTCTTCCGCCAAGGTAACCATCTGCTGAAAGCGAAACACATCGAGATAGGCAATCACCACTTCCAAAGAAACATCTTCAGAGGCTTGTCGCAGTCGATAATAGCTTGCCAGTTTGTTATAGCGCAGCCGCGCCACTTCGTCTCGGGTGGCCATGCCATCAAACAGCATTTGAGTAATCGTCAATCGGGCGCCACGGCGGCTATAGTTATCTCTGACCGATGCGGGGTCATCGGTGCGTATACGCGAAGCATCCGCTGCCACGTCGACAGAGGGATAATAACCACCTTTTGCTGCCCGCTGCTCTTCTATTGACGCTTCGAAGGCAAATAAGCTAGCGCGAATTTCAGGATTTTCAGTAACTGTGCGAATAATAGCCTGACGCAAGTTATCAACCGTTTTACTACCGTCTGTGCCCTGGGCATTAACAGCCAACGCTGACGCCAGTAAAACAACGGCCAATATTATTCTTGTTATCACGTACATCACATCCTACCCTTCTCTACAATGATTGGTTCTTATAATTACGGGGAAATTTACTACTATCAAGAGTAAGTTAGCTCATTAGTGGCAAAAGACACTATTTTTTATTGCAATTGCGTAATTGATACGCCACTAATATTTTGACACAAATGCCCAGCTAGTTCCATGTAGATATTGCCAGCTCATTAGACGCACAATTAATTACGGTTAAAGCGGATTTATGTCAGCCTTTTT
>JBLHLU010000027.1:0-21919 GCA_047623385.1 Paraglaciecola psychrophila | reverse complement strand
GGCATTGCCGGTGGCACTGTGTTATTGAGCAACTCGCTGGTAGCGCAAGTGGGGGCTGAAGACATTGCTATAGTGATTAGCGATGGCGAGTTTGCGGCCTCGTTTAGTTTGATCGAATCTATTAGTGGCGAGTTTCAAAACTTGGGGGGAAATCTCTTTGATCTTGCCCCGGATTTTGCCGCAGACGCCGTGCCGGGTAATTACGGTGGACCGACCCGCACCTTATCACCTTCTTCTTTGAGCGCTGTGCTTGATGCCGCCGATGCCAATACGCCCGGTGCCGGCGGCACCTGCGAGATCGAAGATCAAACCGGTAAAAGTCGGCCCATTGATGGTGATGCTGATGGCGCCGCTATCTGCGATATGGGTGCGTTTGAATTTAGCTTGACCAGCGGCGCCGCCCCCAGTGCCAGCAGCATTGAAATTGTTCAGGAGCAATACATAGCCTTTTACGGCCGCGCGGGCGATCCGGTGGGCGTTCAATTTTGGGCAACGCGTCTCGACCAATTGGGTGGTGTGCTAGCGTCTATTCAAAATGATTTTGGCAATTCACAGGAATTTATTGAGCTGATCGTACCTGATGGTCTCACTACAATCGAAGAGCTGACTATTGAACAGAAAGCGACACTGATTAACAACCTCTATATTAATATGTTTGCTCGTAATGTTGAGGGTAGCGCCACTGATCCAACAACGGGTTTAGGCTTTTGGGTTAGTGAGTTAGATCGCCCGGAAGTGTCGCTAATTGATATCTCAACCCGAATCGCCGACGGTGCTCAAAATATTGATAGTATTGTGTTGGCCTCACGGGTAGCACTTGCTAAGCGTATTACAGTCGAATTTGTAGCCCAAGATAAAGCCTATACAGGGCAATTTGTCGAACCCGTTCGAAGTTTTATCTTCGGGCAAATTGACGACGAGAACGACGATGCCCAGGCTGTCGATGTAACCCTTTTTATTGCCGGCTTGGCTAACTAATGGCTACCGTTACTGATGACTTGCGCAGGCTTGCTGGGTTAGGGCGGTGATCAGCTAGCAGCGAATTTTCACCCCGCAAAAATGTCCCCGGGGCAACGGCTTTCAATAGCACGGGTTTAACGTCGCGGGACAACGCAATTGACTATTCAGGCTACAGCCCCACTCTAGCGGCTGATTACTTGGCGTTATGGCGCAATAGTAGCCTACTATCAATGGGCTATAGGGTATCAACAGTTGATGAAAAGGCCTGCTTGCAAGGCGATTTCCCGTTGCCAAACACCTCTCGCAGCACCCAATGTACCGGTGCTATTGGCCCCCGCTCAGGGCTGCGCCGCAGTAAATAGCGATTGTTTATTAGGCCGCTATTGGCTATAGTGCCCGCCACTGACAGTGGTGCCCAACTATCGTGTCTGGCCTAACGGCGAAGGCAATTGATCATGGGTTAAACGGGAAGTTTGGTAGAGATTCGTCTTGTTCCAACGCTGCCCCCGCAACGGTAAAGTTATTGTAGTGATAACCGAGCCCGGAACCGGCCCTGACAGAACATACGATGTAGCGGGGGGCTTCATCTGTGGTTGACTGTCACGGCGCAATGCCGTCTTGGCCCCCACGCTTTACCCTCGATCGAAATATGTAGTCAATGATTGGGGAACCTATGAACAAACCACTATTCGCTTTGCTACCTGCTCGTCACTCGCTATCGCGAGGGCTGATAATACTATCAGCTGCACTATCGGCGACATCATCGATAACATCATCGATAAAAATACCAACAAAAGCATCAACAAAAACATCGGCATGCAAGCCGAAACAATGCGGGTGACGGCCACCGTCACGGTGCAGTTAGCGGCTTTGATACTGGCAGCTATTGCAGTTATTGAAGGTCAACAAATTGCACAGTTACCGCCCACAAACTGACTGCAACAGTTAGCGACTACTGCTGGGGTCGATGTCTTAGGCGAACGCTGTAGTCCGGTTGCAATAGAACAGGGCGCTGGACTAACGAAAAGCCGGGCAAAATTAGTTGCAGCTGAGTTGTTAAAAGTAATCAGCTTGATCGGCATTGAAAAGCACAATTTAAAAATACTGATAGATTATAGTTGGAGTAAAAAAGTATGGCAGATGAAGACAAAAAAGTAGCTGGTCACAAAAAGAAAATGGAAAAGCAAAAAGAGAATATCGACGCCAGTATTGCTAGCGCTGACATCGAAAAAGGTGTGCTAATTGTGCTAACCGGCAACGGTAAGGGCAAGAGTAGTTCGGGTTTTGGTATGGTATTGCGGGCCATGGGCTACGATCACCGTGTGGGCGTGGTTCAATTTATCAAAGGCGTGCAGCTGTCCGGCGAAGAATTGTTTCTTAAAAAGAACCACCCGCCTGAAGACTTCTATCAAATGGGTACCGGTTTTACTTGGGACACCCAAGATAAAAGCAGCGATATTGAAGCCGCTGAGCGCACCTGGAAAGTGGCTGAACGAATGCTTAAAGATGACAGTTACAACCTGGTATTACTGGATGAACTGACTTATATGATTGGCTTCAAATACTTGGACCAAGAGATGATATTGTCGGCACTGGCTAATCGGCCTCCAGAGCAGAGTGTTATTGTTACCGGTCGTGGCGGCGGTGGTGCACTGCAGGAACTGGCCGACACCGTATCAGAAATTAAGGACGTCAAACACGCCTATAACTCGGGTATCAAGGCACGACTGGGTGTGGATTACTAGATGCCCTTTGCCGCCAACAGCACATTGATGGTGCAGGGAACCACCTCCGATGCCGGTAAAAGTGTATTGGTGGCGGGACTGTGTCGAGTGCTGGTACGTCGCGGCTTGGCGGTGGCACCGTTTAAACCGCAGAACATGGCACTTAACAGCGCGGTAACCAGCGATGGCGGCGAGATTGGCCGGGCGCAGGCGGTACAAGCGCAAGCCTGTTATCTTGAACCGCACAGTGATATGAATCCGGTATTGTTAAAGCCCAATAGCGACACCGGCGCCCAGGTAATTATTCACGGTCGGGCACTTGCCGAGATGGACGCAGTGGCTTTTCACGACTATAAAAAAACCGCGATGACGGCGGTTTTACAATCACATAGTCGCTTGCAGCAACAGTATCAAGCTATTGTTGTTGAGGGTGCCGGTAGCCCGGCAGAAATTAACTTGCGTAGTAACGATATCGCTAATATGGGTTTTGCCGAGCGGGTAGATTGCCCGGTGGTGATTATTGCCGACATCGATCGCGGCGGGGTCTTTGCCCACTTGGTGGGCACCTTGGCGTTACTCAGTGAGAGTGAGCAAAATCGGGTCATCGGATTTGTGATTAATCGCTTTCGCGGTGATATCGCCCTGCTGCAGCCGGGGCTGGATTGGTTAGAGCAGCGCACCGGTAAGCCGGTATTGGGGGTAGTGCCTTATTTACCCGGGTTTCACTTAGACGCAGAAGATGCGATCGATAGCAGTCAGGATCTAGCGAAGGTCAGCGATGCTGCGCTGTTTAAAATTATCGTGCCGGTACTGCCGCGCATAAGTAATCACACCGACTTCGATGCGCTGCGCCTGCACCCGCAAGTAGACCTGCAGTTTATTGGCCCCGGTCAGCCTATTCCCGCCGCCGACTTGATTATTTTGCCCGGTAGTAAGAGCGTGCGCCGAGATTTGCAATGGCTGTTAGATCAGGGTTGGCAGCAGGCTATAAACAAACATCTTCGCTATGGCGGAAAGTTGATTGGCATCTGCGGTGGCTTTCAAATGTTGGGGCAGAGCATTGCCGACCCGCTGGGTATCGAGAGCGCCGCAGGGCAGTCGACGGCGCTAGAGCTACTGTCCATGCATACGGTTATTGAAGCAGACAAGCAACTGCGTCAGGTCAGCGGCACCCTGAGTTTGGACGCCAGTGCGGTCACCGGCTATGAAATACACGCGGGTAACAGTACCGGAGCTGCACTGTCTAGGCCGCTGGCACAGTTGCATAGCGGTCCCGATGGTGCAATATCGAATGACAACAACATTATCGGCAGTTATATACACGGCTTATTTGATCAGACCGAGGCCTGTCAGTCGCTGTTAGCTTGGGCCGGTTTGGCCGCCCCCCAGGCGGTAGACCACGGTGCCCGCAGGGAGCGCGAAATCAATCGTCTAGCGGATACCCTAGAGCAGCACTTGGACCTCGAGCAACTTTTTTGCGCTCTAATGCCGGTGGCGGAGATATAATCGATGGCTAACCGGCGCGCCAGATTGCTATCAGTGGTATTGCTGCTGGCACTGCCCTGCGCGATATTACACTCGGTTAGCAGCGGGGTGATTAACATACCGTTAGCGGTAAGTTTGCAATCACTGGGCCAGTTTTTAGGTTTGCCAGTGGTGCCAGTCGACCCCCAGCACCAGTTGGTACTAGCCTCTATTCGCTGGCCACGCACGCTGATGGCAGTGTTGGTCGGGGCCTGTTTAGCGATGTGCGGTGCCGCTATGCAGGGGCTGTTTCGCAATGCACTAGCCGACCCATCCTTAATCGGGGTGTCTAGCGGTGCTTCGCTGGGTGCCTCGGTGGCTATTGTGCTGGGCTCTACAGTGCTGGCCGGTGCCGGTGAATTGTTGGGCACTAATAGCGCGGTATTAACCACCTACTTGGTGGCGATCATGGCCTTTTTCGGCGGTTTTATAGCGACAATATTTGTCTATCGACTGGGTACCTCTGGCGGTGCTACCTCTGTGGCGACCATGTTATTAGCGGGTATCGCGATTACCGCGGTAGCCGGTGCGGTGAGCAATATATTCAGTTTTATTGCCGATGACTTGGCGCTGCGGCGGATAAGTTTGTGGCGCATGGGTAGTCTCGACGGTGCCAACTGGCAACAGCTAACGGTAGCGGCGAGTCTTATTGGTTTGGTGTTGATTGCCCTGCCACGCTATAGCCGTGTGTTAAATGCACTGTTGCTGGGTGAGTCAGAGGCGGGCCATCTGGGTATTAATGTACAGCGGGTAAAACTGCAGCTCATCGCCTGGACTGCGTTGGGGGTAGGGGTGGCAGTATCGGTATCGGGGGTGATTGGTTTTGTCGGTTTGATCGTGCCGCACTTGGTGCGGTTATTAATTGGCCCCGATCATCGCCGGTTATTACCGGCCTCGGCGTTGCTGGGGGCATCGTTATTGGTGGTGTCCGATACCATCGCCCGCACCTTGATGGCGCCGGTAGAAATTCCTATCGGTATTGTGACCGCGTTATTGGGTGCGCCGTTTTTCATCTCGCTGTTGTTACAACAGCGGCAAAAATTGGCGCTGTTATAGTGGGCTGCTTATTGTGTTAAGTGTTTCATCCATCGACATCGTTGCCGGTAAAGCCCTATTGGTAAAGTCGCTGAGCCTGGGCTTAAGTCCGGGCACAGTAACCGCCGTGGTAGGGCCTAACGGTGCCGGCAAAACCTCGCTGCTGAAAGCCTTGTCGGGAGAATTAAAGCCCACTAGCGGTTCGGTGCAATTACAAGGCAAAGATCTCAGCCATTGGTCGGTTCAAGAGCGGGCGCGCATGATTGCTGTGTTGCCGCAGCAGTCGCTGCTGAACTTTTCTTTTCAGGTGGGTGAGGTGGTAGCACTGGGCCGACATCCTCATCACAGCGGTGCTCGGCGCGATGCGCAGATCGTCGAACAAGCACTGGCGGCGGTAGACGCAGTAACGCTAAAGCAACGAGACTACACGACTTTGTCTGGCGGCGAAAAACAACGGGTTCATTTGGCCCGGGTATTGGCTCAATTATGGCAAGAGGAGCATGGGCGAGAGCGCTATTTGCTGTTAGATGAACCGACCGCAGCGTTAGATTTGGCCCACCAACATATGATCTTGCGAGCGGCCCGGGCGATGGCCGAGGACGGGGTTGGGGTGATGGTTATTCTTCACGATTTGAACCTAGCGGCCCACTACGCAGACTCCGTTATTATTTTAGATAATGGCACTCTAGTCGCCAGTGGTGATGCCCATAGTGTGTTGACCAAGACAAACATTGAACAGGTGTTTAGCATCGCGGTAACACTGATACCACACCCACAAACGCAGCGGCCACTGATTATTTACCGTGAAGAACCCAGCGCTACCACTGCTAGTGAGAGTGCCGGCGACAATGCAGCAGGCAGCACAACAGTCGATATGACAGCCAATACAAAGGCCAATACAAAGGCCAATACAACGGCCAGTGCAACAGACAGTACAACTATGAGTACTAAACAGTGAAAGAACTTATTTTAGGCGGTGCTCGCTCCGGCAAGAGTGTAATGGCGGAGCAGCGTGCGCAGGCCAGTGGCCTAGAGCTAGTCTATATTGCCACCGGTCAGGGCGGCGACAGCGAAATGAGCGACCGTATTGCTCACCACCGCCAGCGCCGGGGCGAGCAGTGGACGCTGGTCGAAGAGCCAATCATGTTGGCACAGGTGCTGCAAGAGCAGGCTAGCGACCAGCGCTGCCTACTGGTCGACTGCCTAACGTTATGGCTTAGTAACTGTATGTTGGCCGACGATACAACTACTTGGGCTGCGCAGCGTGAGGCTCTTTTGGCTGTGCTGCAGACCCTGCCGGGGCACATCATCATGGTTAGTAACGAGGTTAGTATGGGGTTGGTGGCGATGGAAGCACTGTCGCGGCAATTTGTTGATCAGAGTGGCTGGCTACACCAACAGTTGGCTCAGCGCTGTGATCGGGTGACGTTGTCAGTTGCAGGTTTGCCGCACACGTTAAAAGGGCAGGCGCCGATCACCGGCTAGCGCTTGAGTGTGAACACAGCGTGGGTCCCTCGCGTTTAACTTCAGCGCTGCGGCTAATCTCATCTGAGTGCCCCAGCTATCCTCATGATAAACCATAACACCTAGGTACATCGCAATGAACGATTGGATTGAGCAACCGATAATCGAACCCGATGCCGCTGTTTATCGGCAAGCGCTCGCTCATCAGCTGCAGCTAACCAAGCCGCCGGGGTCGCTGGGGTTGTTAGAGGACATAGCGGTTCGATTGTGCGCCATGCAGGGCACACTAATACCAACCCTAGATCGCTTAGCTATTAGAATATTTGCCGGTGACCACGGTGTAGCAGCGGAGGCTGTATCGGCTTTCCCGCAGGCGGTGACGGTGGAAATGATTCGAAACTTTGCCGCCGGTGGCGCGGCGATTAATGTATTGGCCCGCGGTCTCGATGCCGACTTTGCGGTAGTTAACATGGGTACTGCCACCACCTCCCCTATGGGCGATAATATTTTGCAATACCCCGTGGCTCCGGGTACCGCAAACTTTTGCCAGGGCCCGGCAATGAGCGCTGCGCAATTGCAGCAGTCGCTGGCAGCAGGGGCGGCTATTGCCGAGCAACTGGGGCCGGTAGATCTGTTTATTGGCGGTGAAATGGGTATTGCCAATAGTTGCAGCGCCGCCGCCCTTGCTGCGGCGTTATTGCAGGCCCCGGCCGAGGCCCTAGTGGGTCTGGGCACGGGTGTCGACGGCGCTGGCAGAGCACGCAAAGTTGATGCGGTAGCGCGCGCCTTAGCGCGCTTGCATTCAATGCCAGACGCAGTAACGGGTGATCCTCTAGCGCTGCTGCAACAGCTCGGTGGCTTTGAAATAGCGGCGCTAACAGCGTGTTATTTACGCTGTGCCCAGCGCGGTATTCCGGCGCTGATCGACGGTTTTATTTGCAGTGTCGCGGCGCTACTGGCAGCGCGAATCAACCCGGCTTGTCGGCGCTGGTTTTTCTTCGCCCACCAGTCGGCTGAGGCTGGCCACGGCCGAGTGTTGGCGGCTATGGATGCCACAGCGCTGCTGCAGCTTGATATGCGCCTGGGCGAAGGTTCTGGTGCAGCTCTGGCAGTGCCGCTATTGCGCAGTGCCTGTGAGTTGCATAATAACATGGCTACCTTTGCCACCGCCGGGGTCAGTGATGGCCACTAAGGGGTTGGGCTGCTTTTGCGCTGCGCTGTTATGCTTGCAGCTACTCAAGGTAAAAATTTAAGGCGAGCATTGATGAAAACGTTTTTAATCCGGCACCGCAATGGCTTTTTGCTGGCGCTGCAATTTTTAACGATATTGCCGGTGGGTCAGCTGCGCGTCGACGATGAGGATCAATTGAGCCTGTCGGTGCTGTACTACCCGCTGGTGGGGGCGGTGATCGGTGTATTTCTGGTCGCCTGCGCGCTGCTTAGCGAGGGCTTGTTCTCGCCATTACTAGCGGCAGTGATCATTGTGGCATTGTGGTTGGCGATAACCGGAGCGCTGCATATGGATGGCCTGGCAGACAGCGCCGATGCTTGGATGGGGGGGCTTGGCTCTCGCAGCCGCACGCTGGCGCTGATGAAAGATCCAACCTGTGGTCCAGTGGCGGTGGCAACGGTGGTATTGGTATTGCTGTTAAAAGTGGCCGCAATTGCGCAACTACTCGCCTTCGGTACCTTTTTTGCACTGTTGTGGGTGCCAGTGCTGGCCAGAATGTCGCTGTTGTTATTATTGCTAAGTACGCCCTATGTGCGCGCCGGTGGTCTCGCTGAAAGCTTATTACGGCAGTTTTCAGCACCGGCGGCGGTCGCTGTATGCCTGCTGGTATCGCTATTATTACTGTTGAATTTAGCTACTGTCGGCGCGTGGATGATGGTTTGCTTAGCGGTAGTCACTGTCTATTTACGTCAGCTAATGATGCAGCGCTTAGACGGCTGCACCGGCGATACGCTGGGGGCTGCAGCTGAGTTAGCCGAGGTGGCATTACTGTTAGTGTTGGTGGCGAGCGTGGCAAATTAACATGGCTGTTGATCCGCTGCCTGTTTTGGCCATACTGGTTTTGGCGCTGGTGCTGGACCGCCTGTTCGGTGAGCCCAAACGCCTGCACCCGCTGGTGGGTTTTGGCTGGCTAGCTAGTGCCGTGGAGCAGCGCCTTAATCGCCCGCTGCAGCGCGGTGTCTTAGCCGGGCGCCTGTGCGGTGCGTTGGCGCTAGGGTTGCTGTTGCTAATACCGGTATTGGGGATTTATGTACTAATCGATAGCGTCGCGGTTTGGGCGCCTATCGAACTAACACTATCAATACTTTTGCTGTATTTAACCATCGGAGCGTGCAGCCTGGCGGAACACGCGGTTGCTGTGGCCAGCCCATTGCGCCAAGGCGATCTGGCACAGGCTCGGGTGCGGGTATCGTATTTGGTTAGCCGTGAAACGCAGGCGATGGATGAAGCGGCCTGCTGCGGTGCCACCATTGAGTCAGTATTAGAAAACGGCAGCGATAGCATTGTCGCGCCACTATTTTGGTTTGCGCTGGGTTCGGTGCTAGGCGTTGGCGCGGCGGCGGCGGTGGGCTACCGAATTATTAATACGCTCGATGCTATGTGGGGATACCGCAGTGAGCGCTATAACCACTTTGGTTGGGCGGCCGCAAAACTAGACGATTTAGCTAATTACTTACCGGCCCGTCTCTGTGCGCTGAGTTATGCGCTGGCGGCGGGTAGCTACCGTGGCCTGCGCCGCGCGCTGCGTTGCTGGCAGCTACAGTGCAAACAGTGTGAGAGTCCTAACGCCGGGCCGGTAATGGCCAGTGGCGCCGCCGCCTTGCACATAGAGCTCGGTGGCGCCGCGCGCTACCGCGGCCAGTTACAGCAGCGGCCGTTATTAGGGAGCGGTGCAGCGCCAGTGCCCGCCGACGTTGATCGCTCGTTGGCACTGCTCAATCGCGCTATCGCGCTGACATTGCTGGCTATCGGCACCGCGCTGCTAGTGGCCCAACAACTTCTTCAGCGGTGCTGCTAATGCCGGCTAATAGTAACGACATCAATGACATCAATGAGACCAACACCAACGACACCATCGACACCATCGGCAACGGCGCGCAGGGCGCAGCTAGGCAAGGTGCTGATCAGCGCGATCACCAGCATGTTAACCAACACCACGGCGGTGATCTGCAGCGCGCCGCTAGCGACTACGGTATTGCCCTCGAACATTGGTTAGACTTGTCTACCGGTATCGCTCCCTGGGGCTGGCCAGTGGGCGCTATACCTGATGCGGTGTGGCAGCGCCTGCCGCAAGTTAACTGCCCACTACAAGCTCCGGCAGCGGCTTATTATGGCTGTCAGCGCGCTGCGGTGTTGGCAGTGCCGGGCTCTCAATATGTTATTCAGACACTGCCGGCACTGTTTGCCGGGCTCACTGTTGCACTGCCTGATCGGGGTTATTTTGAACACCGCCGGGCCTGGACCGAGGCCGGCCACCGGGTACTCGACTACGGTCACGATCAGCTGCCAAGCCTCGACCGGCTTATTCGTCAGGGGCGGGTCGATGCGGTGTTGGTGATTAATCCTAATAATCCAACTACGGTCTGCGTCGAGCGTGAATTACTGTTGCAGTGGCGAGAGATATTAGCGCAGCGTGGCGGCGTTCTTATTGTCGACGAGGCGTTTATGGATTTACCGGAGGGCAACAGTCTCGCCGCTGACTGCCCGCTGCCAGCATTGGTTGTACTGCGCTCGGTGGGCAAGTTTTTTGGCCTAGCCGGGCTGCGACTGGGTTTTGCGCTGAGCGATGCAATGGTGCAAACACAGTTGCAACAACGCTTGGGCCCTTGGGCGGTGAGCGGTCCGGCGCAATATATTGGCTGCCAGGCGCTGTTAGACCGTAACTGGCAGCGCCAACAGCGCCAGCGCATAGCGCAGATGACGGCACTGCAGCTACAGGCAATGACCAGGGCGCTGCAAGCGCAGCTAGACAGCGGTCAGTGGCGGCTGTTGCCGGGGCCACTGTTTATCTCCCTGCTGCTGCCTAGCGCCTGCGGCGCCGCGCTGTTCGAAGCACTGGCAGCCCGGGCAATACTGATTCGCCGTTTTGACTACGGCGCTGAGGCCTGTCTGCGTTTTGCTTTGCCGGCTAGTGAGCAGCAGTGCCGGCAACTGCAAAGCTCACTGGTCGATGCGCTAAACGAAAGTGCGTAGCGGCGCGGTTTGTTGTCACGTCGCGAAGGTTTTGCCCGGGGTTGGTAGACGGGTTGTAAACACGGTAGTCGGTGGACCGGTTTAGACATGATGGTCGCTAGACTGGTTTTAAACATAATAGTTGCTAGACCAGTTTTAAATATGATCTTGTTAGATTGGTTTTAAACATGACAGCTGCTAGAGCGGTTTCAAACACGATAGCTGTGGTGACAAAAAAACTGGCACTGAATAACGATAGGCGCTCTTTAATCACAGCGAGTAAAACAGTAATCGTAGTACAGTAGATAGCAAAAAAACCAAAGGCAGAAAGCTACCGTTAATTCAATGGAAAAGAGAATCTTCATGTCAGTAAAAGCAGTAGTACTACTAATGGGTTTGTTCGTTATCGCCGGCGCGCAGTGGTCAGTGGCAGCGGCTGTGACTGACAAAAAAATTGTGGTGGTCGATGATATGGGCCGACGCATAGAGCTGAACCACGGTGCTACGCGAGTGATCAGCTTGGCGCCTCATATTACCGAAAATCTGTTTACCGTTGGTGCCGGTGAGCAGTTAGTAGGGGTGGTCAATTACAGTGACTTTCCCGCGGCGGCTACCGCTATTCGCTCAGTGGGCAGTTATAAGCAGTTTAATCTTGAAGTGATTGCCGCGCTGCAACCCGATCTAATTATTGGCTGGGCTAGCGGCAACGGTATGGGAAAACTGCAGCAGTTAATTGATTTGGGTTTTACCGTGTATATTTCTAACCCTGAGACAGTATTGTCAATCGCCGATACCTTAGAGCGCTTTGCTGAGTTAACCAATAACCTTGAACGAGGTCGCCAAGCCGCGGCCCAATTTCGTGATACTGTGGCCCAGTTGCAAGGTGATAATCAGCAGCAAAAATCACTGAGTGTATTTTATCAAGTGTGGAATAAGCCGCTGCAAACGCTTAACGGCAAACATATGATCAGCGATGTTATTCGCCTATGCGGAGGTAATAATGCCTTTGCCGATGCCGCAGTGATAGCACCTAAAATTGGTGTGGAGTCAGTACTGGCGGCCAACCCCCACGTAATTATTGCCAGCGGCATGGGCGAAGAGCGGCCCGAATGGTTAGACCAATGGCGCGACTGGCCGGCGTTGAGGGCGGTTAAAAACGATAACCTGTATTTTATTCCCCCGGATCATCTGCAGCGCCACACAGTAAGATTACTGTTAGGCGCTAGCCAGATGTGTGAACAGTTCAACGCGGTACGAAAAAAAGCAGCTGCAGGAGCTAGCCACTAGTCGGCATTGATTACAGTTTTAGTATTTGCTTGCCTCGATTTTTGCCGTTGAACAAGCGCATAAAGGTTTGCGGTGCGTTTTCCAGACCCTGTTGAATATCTTCTTGACTGACCAGTTTGCCCTCACTCATCCACTGGGCCAGTTCTTTAACGGCGCGGGGAAATTGCTCGGCATAATCGAGCACAATGAAGCCTTCGATGCGCGAGCGGGTAATCACCAAATTCATCAATGAGTTTGGTCCCGGTGGCGCCTGTTCACTGTTGTAAGAAGAGATGCCGCCGCACAATACCACCCGGGCGTTCATTGCCAGCGAGCCCAGTGCCGCCTCCAGTATTTCACCACCGACGTTTTCAAAGTGCACGTTGACGCCAGCGGGGCACAGCTGACGAATACGCTGATAAACATTTTCCGACTTGTAGTCGATGGTCTCGTCAAACCCGGCCTCGCGCTTAAGCCAGTTACACTTCTCCTGACCACCGGCAATACCGATCACGCGACAACCCTTGAGCTTGGCAATTTGTCCCACCACCGAGCCAGTGGCGCCGGCGGCGCCGGATACCAATACGGTATCGCCAGCCTTGGGCTGGCCAATATCGAGTAGACCAAAGTAGGCGGTTAATCCGGTAATACCAAAAATACTGAGCGCATTGGGAATGCTAACACCCTCGGCCAGCTTTGACAGCGACAGTACATCGTTACTGCCGGCGACAAAATAGTCCTGCCAACCACCGGCACCACTGACTAAATCACCTACCTGAAAGCGCGCATTGTTCGACGCTACTACACGACCACCGGAGCCCCCGCGCATTACCTCGCCTAGCTGCATAGGTGCCACATAGCTGGGACGATCGACCATTTGCCCGCGAAAAGTGGGGTCAAAAGACAGGTATAAATTTTGCACCAGTACTTCGCCTTCGCCGGGCTCGGGGATAGCTTGTTCGCTGTACTCAAAGTTCGACGGTGCTACCATACCCTGGGGGCGCTCTTTCAATCGCCACTGTCTGTTGTTATCAGTGCTCATTTTTTTCCCTTTTTTTGTTAGACTTTTGTTAAGCTTTGGCAACACCTTACAACAGTGGGGTAATATTTCAACAGGGTTGAGCGGGCAAAAAACCACCGGTAAAAATACCATCAAAAGAGCCGCCATCAAAAACGGTCAGTATAAATAGCCACCAGCTTGCCCCGGTGTTTGATTAACTATGCCCCGGCCAAGTCAGTGCGCAAATGAATTGGAGACGTTCGACTATGAATAACATCCTTGCTCTCAATGCCTGCAAGACAGCTACCCTAGCGCTGGTTTCAACAGTGCTATTGTCCGGCTGTACTGCGTGGCAAGGCTCTTCAAGCTCCATTGCGGGCGCTGCTACTGCCACTGCTCCGGTCATTATTAGTGCTGCCAGCTTGCACCACAGTTTACTGACCATCGACACGCACGTTGATATTCCAGCAACCTTCGCTACCGAGGCGGTAGATCCCGGTGCCCGTGGCAGTTATCAGGTCGATTTGATCAAGCGCCGAGAGGGTAATCTCAATGCGGTGTTCTATATAGTGTACGTGGGACAGACCGAGCGCAGCCCTGAAAATTACCAGCAAGCAGTGGCAGCGGCGCGCAACAAGTTTGACGCCATTCACCGTATGACCGACGACTTGTACCCGGATCAGGTGGAGCTGGCTAGAACCGCCGACGATATCGAACGCATTCGCGCCGAGGGCAAATTGGTCGCCTTGATTGGGGTGGAGAATGGCTTTGCCTTTGGTGCGGATCTGTCCACGGTGGAAGAATATTACGACCGCGGCATGCGCTATGCCGGGTTTGTCCATATCGGCCATTCCAATTTTGCCGACAGCTCCATGGCGCGCAAAGATTTGGGTGATGTGCCACAGGAACATGGGGGTCTGTCGGCTCTGGGCAAAGAGCTGCTGGTCGAACTCAATCGCTTGGGGGTGATGGCAGATGTATCCCATGCCTCCAAGGCTAGCACTTTGGCTATTGCTCGGTTGTCCCGGGCGCCGGTCATAGCCTCTCACTCCGGGGTGCGCAGCTTGTATGACCATTTCAGAAATTTGGACGATGAGGAGTTGTTGGCAATCAAGGCCACCGGCGGGGTAGTGCAGGTGGTCGGTTTCGACACCTATCTAGCATCGCCACCGGCGGAAAAAGTTGCCGCTAGTACAGCGCTGGCGAAAAAGTTTAATGTCTCCCGGGCGACTTATGCTAGTTTGTCAGCTGAAACTATTGCCGCTTACCGTGCACAGATGGCGTTAATCCACCAGCGGTGGCCACGCACCGGGGTAGACGTGCTGGTCAACCATATCGACTACGCGGTCAAGTTGCTGGGCATCGAGCACGTTGGCATTAGCTCAGACTTTGATGGTGGCGGCGGTCTAAAGGGGTGGATGGATGCCTCCGAGACGCCCAATGTGACTGCGGCGTTAATCGCCCGAGGCTATAGCGAGGCTCACATTAGAGCATTGTGGGGTGGGAATTTACTGCGGGTTATGCGTGCGGTCGAACAACAGGCGGCTCACAGCGACTGAAAGCTGGGCTGCAATATGACCGCAGATTCTATGTTGGGTAGCTGAGGCTAGAGATACTTCGCAATCTGCGAGCAATACCGTAAGGATCGCGCATTACCACTGGGTCGGGCAATATTGTAAGAATTGGACGATATCACGGGGTAGCAATAGGTCCTGCGGTTATATGAAAACGCCGTTGGTCGGCTATCGAGTGGTTGAGTAAGGTACCGTATTGGCGGTGGGGAATTGACGAGCTGGAGCAGAGCGTTTGCTGGAATGTGATGGGCATGTAAATCGACTGGGGTTTGAAGCACTGGCGCTGTGAGTTTTATGGCAGCTTGTCGAGAGAGGGTTGTAGTGGGTGAAGTCAAAAATCGAACTACATTAATTTGATGGCTAAAAATACTCCCGGAAATATATATTTCCGGGTTAGCAGTTATCGCTGGTGGTTAGTCCGTTATGGAGCTACCAGACCCACTGTCTCGGCGGGAGTCAGTCTGAGTGCGCCAACCGCCATATTGAAAAAATCGACTTCAGCGGGTGTTACTTTGCCGTCTGCACCTAATACCTGAACAAGTGCTTTGACAATAGACTGGCGTTGAGCCACTTCAATTTGCGGACCAACCCGGCCCAAAAATTTGTCGATAGTGGCTGTCTCGTAGAGCTCAGAAGAGGCGGCAATACGCACATCTTTGGAGCTGAATTCCTCACCGGTATAGTCTTTCAGGATGGATTGAACGATCGCGACTTCTATGTCGTCGGTGACCAGGTCGGCACGAGTGGCCCGGGCTAAGGTCATTAATAACATCTCTTTATACAGCGTGAGCTGCTCGTCGGCGTTCTTGGCGCCACTGAAGAACTTCTTAATATTCGACAAATTGCTGATAGACATTCTATTCCCTCGGGTTTGTTACTTATTTGTGCTGAGTATACGCGCAGGACTGCGGGCGCGACAAGGCGCGGCAGTGATTATGTTGTGTCATCTGCCTATGTTGGCGGGCTGGATTTATCGGCGTTATCGCATTTATTAAGCATTAACTGATACAGCCGGCCATGGGCGTTGTGGCGAATAGCATCGATAATCATGCCATCGGGATCACAGGCAATAGCGGCGTCTAGCAGGCGCTTGTACTGCGCCATAAAACTGTCGCTGTGGCGCTTCCTTATTTCAGTACCAAACAGCAAGTCGCACATGTCCTGCTCTTCGCCACCGTTGATAAACAAAAAGCGGCGAGAAAACATTTCCGGATCGCCGTGGATCATTTCTGACCACAAGCCGGCGACACTGTCGGTGGTTACTTCACCGCTGCCGTCGGAGCCCTGGCTGGAGATATAGAGCATACCTACTACCGAGCCCAACGAGTGACTGACCGATTCATAAATACGCATAAAGGTTTGCTGTTGGGTGTGCAGCGCGCTGGCCTGAATACTGAATGCCTGCAGGGCGGCATGTTCGGCACTTTTTTGCATTTCAATGTGCTGTTTTTGGATAACCGCAGTGTTTTTTGACAGCTCTTTTTGCTGTAAAAAATAGCCCACTACCAGCCATAAAAATGCCAGTGGTGCAAAGGCGCCCTCTAAAAAGCTACCCATTGACTCCAGTGGTAGCGAGAAAAACGCGCTCCAACCGATATATGTAGCGATATAATAAATGCCGGAGCTGAGCCAAAATGTAGTTATTGACAGAGCCAATACCAGACGCCAGTCCAGTGATCGCAAAAATTGCTGGGTCATAGGGTTGTTCTCTAATAAATTGCTTGGAACACTCAACGACAGCTGTCTACTGGCCGATGCTAGGTTGCCTAAGGGTGGTTTAAGGGTGCCGGGGCTATTAACTGGGGTTAGCGCTAGTCGTTTAGTTTTATTGTGCCGGCGTTTCACTCAGGGCCGGCCCATGCGCGCCCGTTTAATGATATGCTATCCTACGTTTGTGGTATCGATACTGTCAAGCAGAGCATAGTCGACACCAGTACAGTCAAGCCCGATGCGCATCTTATTGTCAAGGATGACTAACAATAATAATGCCGTGGTTGGTACGCCATCACCGATAGTGTTATAGCTCGGTCTAATCGCTGTGTAGCTACGGTCGATGTGGCGCATTGACTCAGGGTTGCTTTACAATATGAGCTACACCAATTACGACATGAATTACGACATGAATTATGACAAGGGTTACGGCATCGCCCCCTAGGTTATTGAGCTACGGCTCGACGCCATCATTTATCTAACTGAACAACTATTCGTGCAAACTATTCGCGCAAACGTGGGGCGTTACTGAACAATTAGCAAACCCAGGTGTTTAGGCTTGCGAGTCGATACCAGCCACGATTTTTATGCAACTGAACCATCACTAGGCCCGATTATGAGTGTTATCCGCAACAGAGCCATTAACAATTTTCCGATGGTGTTACTTACGCTACTAAGTATCGTACAGGCCTTGGCTTTTGAGCTGCTCTGGGCCGAGGTGCAGGGGCGCCCCGAATTATATCAGTGGACTGTGACAGCCGTTATCGGCTGGGCGCAAGTTGTTACCATGTTGCTGGGTATTATTTTAGTGTGGCTGAGTTATGCCACCAGTGTGATGCGTTTTCGCTGGATGCCCTCTACCCTGGACTCGCTGTTTCCGTTTTTAGTGGGAATTTTGCAATTTATTATGGTCGATAATCTCGGTATCGACACCATGGCACTGTGGCTTTTTCTGCTGGTGCTGTTGTTCGCTGGGATGAATTGGATAAACCATCACGATATGACTAGGGCGCGTTTGAACCCCGAGAATGATGAGTTTTTTCTCAGTTTTAGCCCCGCTGGACTCAGTGATTATTATGCCACTATGATTGCGCTGGGAGCCCTATCCCTAAGCAGTGTGGTGATAGTGTTTAGTGATACTAGCACGGTGTTATACGGCTGTGCAGCGCTGGTAGCCCTGATGGTGGTGGTGAAACAGGTGTTTGTCTTAGACAGTTTTTGGCAGATGTCGATGTCGCTGGATAGCGAGGATAGCGAGAATAATGGCGATACTCGGGAAAATATAAAGGAACAGTCCTAGTGACTACCAACGATAGCCACCTTTCCGGCGACAATCCCGGCGACAATATAGAGGACAATGTAAACGATAATACCGGCGATCGCATCCCCTGGCTGGACCGTCAGCACACTGTGTGGATGTTGTCTTTGGTACTGCCTTTTCGCGGTGGAAAATTATTGTGCGGGCTTCTTATCAGCGTGGCGCTGTGGCTATTGATGGACCAGATTCCCGGTCAGGTCAGTTTCTACTTAAAGTTGTTTCTTGTCGGTAGCTGCGCTTATATCGTGCCGGTCTTCATTCATGTTATTGAGCGTACAGTGGTTGCCTTTGATAAGGTGGCACCGCTGGTAGATGCTGAAGAGAAGGAGTTGCTGCACTGGCGGAGGTCACTGACCCGCCGCTCGCGGCGTTGGATCATCGTTGTGAGCGCGGTCTCGGTGTTTGTTTGGCTGGTCCATTCTTACCTGCTCGAATTATCTTTCGGCAGTAACATACAAACCTTTTTTCGTGTAGGTGAATACGGCACTATTTTTGGCACATTATTGGTTTGGGTGTTTATGAACTTTGCTCTTACCGCCCTTTACGAAAATGCCTCATCCCTCGCTCGTCTCAGTAACCGCCTCAACGTTGACCTGTTGCGCGGCACCGGTCAGGTGGAGCTGGCGCGGGTGGCGGTCATCTCTATGCTGTCTGTTATCGGCGCCCAGTCGTTGTTTGTACTGTTGGTTATTGATGCGAATGCCAACTGGGTGGCGATTTTGCCCGGGTTTATTGTGACCACAATACCGATGTTGGCGCTATTTTTTATTCCGGTATGGCCGATGCACCGGCGCCTAAAAAATGCCAAAGAGCAGGAATTACACAATATAGACACCCGCCTGACGATATTGCGGCCCGGCCCCGAGACCGACTTCGACGATGGGCCAAAAATGGATCAGCTCAATGTGCTGCTCAATTATCGCCGGGAAATTCGTCAGGTTTCTGAGTGGCCTTTTAATGTGCCGGTACTGATTCGTCTTGGGCTCTACTTAGTATTACCGCCGCTGACTTGGGTTGGGGCGGCGCTGATCGAAAATGTGGTCGATAGCATGATCTAATGCACTGTCTGGCTAACCTAATGAGTATGGGTATGCAGTGCTGGTCGACAAAGTTAGCTTGGCTGCACTTATAGGCACTTTTAAGCGAAGGTTCTCGTTGCTAAAAGCTCTTTTCGTTGAGACTCTTATAGCTAAGGGCTCTCACCGCCGAAGGCTCTCGCAGCTTACGGTTGCTGTGACTGCAAGTTCTTTTCGCTGATGGTTCGCACATGCTCAAGGCTTTTATAGCTGAAGGCTCTTATCGCTGAAGGCTCTCATAGTTGATGACTCTCATAGCTGAAGGCTCTTGTGGCTAAAGCCTCTGCATATAGCGCATTGATACAACGTCACCCACCGTGCTCACGATAGTTTTCTTCGTTGGTAATTACACCTTTGTTGCTGTGATATCAATGTGCGGTACTGCCTAAAGTGATTTGCCTTGCCACTGATTTATAACAATTCTACCAACTTGCATGAGAGAAAAATCTGTCCCTTTTTCTTAGCTAAAATGCACCAATCCTACTTTTCTCACTCAAAATGAAAGACCCCTGCGTCACCGCTGTGTGGTCTCACATCAAGTGGTATTTCCCTGCTCATGACTAACGGTCAAATCGGGTCTGTTCTTAGCGAAATAATATGGGGTATAGCACAGACCCTGTGCGGGACTAAAAGGGCCGCCACAGTGTCCGAACCTGACGCTATAACGGACTATGGGACCAAGTTGACGTTATGATCGTTGATGACCCAAAGCCGACCTTTTCCAGTGGCTAAAGCCTGCTAAACTGAGCAGAATGCAGTAACGTAAGGACGCGTTTTATGAGCCACGCATGGCCGGACAGAATGTCTGCCGGTGAAGTGTTTGCCTATGTTCGCCACAAGCCTGAGCAAACACTACTTTATCAACTTATCGGGCGCCATTGGCCTGAGTTGCAGTCGCACTTGAGTGAAGCGGAAAGCTTTTTGCCGCGCCATGTCACGCCAGAGTTTGAAGAGTATCTTGAATGTGGCCGACTGGAGCACGATTTTTTTCGTGTGCGTTGTGACGATTGCCACCACGCGCATTTAGTGGCGTTCAGTTGTAAGCGACGCGGATTTTGCCCAAGTTGCGGCCAAGGCCTATGGCAGAAACCTCTGCATTGTTGGTGGATGATGTCTTACCTCACAAACCCATCCGGCAATGGGTCTGAGTTTTCCCTATCCCTTGCGGTTTTTTGCTGGCCAGAAACCACAAGTTGTCACTAAAGTGCTGGGTATTGTTAACCGAGCTATCTCAACACATCTGATCAAACAGGCAGGTTTCAAAAAATCGGAGGCACACACTGGCGATGTTACGCTAATACAGCGCTTTGCATCAGCCTTAAATTTGCATTTTCACGCCCTTTTTATTGACGGTATTTACCAGCAAAAAACAATGGCAAGCTGCGGTTTCATCGTGTCAACGCGCCCACGGCCAAAGAGTTGAATACACTGATCGCGACGATTAGCCGGCGCGTTGCACACCATCTGGAGCGCCAGGGACTATGGGTGCAAGATGATGAAAACAGCTACTTAACGCTGAATTTGCAAGACGGCGATGCAATGAATCAGCTTCAAGGCCACATCCATGATGTATATGGATATACGAATGCCGAGTAGCACATGGATGTGCGTGATCGGCCACCTATCGAATCGCGGTGGGTCCTCAGCAGGGGCGTAAAGTCTTCACTTTACAAACGATCCCATCCTGGGAGGGTGATGATTATGGTAGCCGTCAGGTTGGCAAGGCGGCTGGTTTTTCGCTGCATGTGGGTGTGGCAACAAAAACGCGTGAGCGCAAAAAATTGGAACGCTTGTGCCGCTATATCTCTCGCTCTGCCGTATCAGAAAAGCGCCTGGCGCTGACCTCACGGGGAATGGTGACGTACGAGTTGAAAACCCCGTATCGGGATGGAACGACTCATATCATCTTCGAACCCCTTGACTTCATGGCGAAGCTGGCCGCACTGGTCCTGCGCGGTCCGACCTAAACCGCGAGTGAATCTTACTCGTTTTAATGGGGTCCTGGCCCCAAGTAGCAAACATAGAATTAATGTGACGTCCGCGAAGCGCGGTAAGGGCAGCGACAACAAACCGGAGGCTAAGGACAAGAAGAACTCAGAGCTGCTAGTAATTGAGCGCCAGGAAATGACTTGGGCTCAAAGGCTGAAAGGTGTATTTAATTTTGATGTCACGATCTGCAATCGCTGTGGTGGCGCGGTTAAGATTATCGCATGCATCGAAGACCCATTGGTCATCAAGAAAATTCTGGATCACCTGCATGCTAAATCTATGGTGCTAGCCTAAGCCAATCAACTGCCAGAACCAAGAGCCCCACCGCAAGCTAGACTATTCGATTAAGAAACACAGGGGTTGTGGCGAATGGTGCTGCTCAAGGATAGAGCTGGCAGGACCATCTTGCGAGCAGGAAAAACCACGCTAACAATGAATATCATAAATAAGGATAATTAGTAATCAATGTGCGGCCAATTAGCATTTTTATCGTAGTTGGCCGCCGCGCCGCAATGAGGCATTGCCGTACTCAGGGTGGGTAGGATAGTCACGAATAGGGCGTTTTTTCCGTTTATACTCTTGGTACTTTGGATGCTGAGACATTGGATATAGCATTGAATGCGCTGGATAATTTGAATGCGTCAGGGAAGATGATTGGGGTGATAAGTCATATAGAGGCTATGAAGGAACGTATTCCTATTCAGTTACGGGTTGTTAAGAAGAGTGGATTGGGGGTGAGTGAATTGGATAGGGCGTTTGTTGTTGTTTAGGTTTTAACACTGCGCGTTAAGTATGTGCTGCGCACACTAAGATTATTCACTTCGTTCACCTATGTGCTTTGCACACGGCAACCCGCGCAGCGTCTGCATGCCTTTTTCAAACGAATCCAGCGCGGCTGCCGCCTTCGTTCAACTTACTTTTTTACCTACAGCCGCAAAAAGTAAGCAAAAAGGGCCGCTCGATGGGGATTCTTTTTATCCAACAATCTACTTACTTTTGCACGTCGTAATGATCCGCTCCCTCCTGGGCATTACTTAATCGTCTTTCCCTGAAGATTAACCTACAAAAGTGAGTAGATTATTGGCGAGCTTTGAAT
>JBLHLU010000026.1:0-21989 GCA_047623385.1 Paraglaciecola psychrophila | reverse complement strand
GCGACCATTATCGAATTGGAGGGGGATAGCTATCGAAAGCAACAGCAATTAAAAGCCCAGAAAAACTACGACACCTAACCGGCCATCATAGTTGTCGCTAACCGGACAACATAGTTGACGCCGAACATTATGATGGATGTTGAAAGCTGCTCAGAGGAGTGCGTTTAACACTGGCGGATACCACTAGCGGATACACAGGAATATTTACAGGGTCTTAACGGCCCTTCTTAAGCCACCCGCGTGCTTCCTCTTCATCGCTAAACTGCGCTAATAGGTAGCCTTTATTAAATGCGAAAGTATCGATATATTTATTTGGGTTATGGTCTTTTTCATGAAGTACAGCAGCGCGTGCATAAACAAGTTTTGGATGTGCAGAAAAATAATCACCCCATGTTTTTTGCTCATCAAATGTCAAATCCATTTTAATCGCACGAACATCTAGCAATATCCGCAGAGGTTGCATATGTGCATACAATGCACATAACATTTCTAAGCCCTTCTTCCGATCTTCCAAATTTATGTGGCCATCGTATGTAACCTCTACAATACCATCGTCCTCATTTAACTTCATTTCATGTGGCATCAGCTTACATTTCCAAAATCAGACCGCGTAATTATACTCTATCAATAATAGCACGTTAGTTATGCAGCTTGTAAAGCTCCAATCTACACCATTTAAATAGTAATATTTACTCTATAATATCAACGTCGAGCGCCTACATATAAAAATGTTAATATTTTATTTCCGCAACAAGGTGTTTTTGAATATTAAGCAGTTCTTGTAGCTGTGCTACCACTTGAGGTGACAGTATCCTCTTCTCACTTTTAATTTCCTCCTTTTTATTTCGCTGCTTTTTCTCGTTGTCGCTCAGTTTCCTAAACTTCATATAAGGCTCGAGCTTGTTGTAATGGCGTTCGGGCATTGCGTTACTTGTTGCCATTTACACAGCCGATGTTGCCCTATCTAAGCGGTTAGTGATTGTGAAGGTCGAGTATGTATAGCGCAGGCTAGTGTTACTAGCCCACCGTGATTTTTGTAGTTTATAGCGCGGTAGCAATAACGCAAATTTTTGCGGTTTTTTTGTATTGAATGAGTTCTCCACTTGTAAGTAGAAGTACGTATTCATTTTTTGTACTGCGTGACCTCAGCAAGATTGAGCCATTTTCGACCTTCGACTTTATTGGTAGTAGTTGACAGTTAACGTTGTTATTAGCGTCGCGAGTGATTGACGTTTGTCGTCTTATTTTACCGCTGACACTTATTTTCCAGCTCTTTATCTCATCGGCTACCTATTTTAAAATAGAGTTTTAACTGCGGTGGCTGTTACGTTCTTCCATCGTTCGCTCAGCACCCCCTAACCTATACGGATACTTGTGTTAGCTACAGTGAGTAAATAATGGTGAAGCGCATCAGCTATCGCCGGTGTTTTTGTGTTGGCCTTCATCCTTACCCCACTCACAGAAATTGCGTACTCGCCTGCGTACTCATTTTCTCAAAATAGGAGTCAGCCTTAGGTTTTGCGTCACGGCCGAATAAGATAGGCGCTTGTATCGGCAGCATAGGTTGCTATTAGATCGCTGTTTTAAACGCTTTATTCTGTGCAGGGTTAGGGGCTTTTTTAACTTCCCTGTTAATCTTTGAACGGCTGTATTTTTCAATTTAAATAAATTTTTAAAAGTAAATCTTACGTGCTAGGGTTTTGCCAACTACGGAGATTAAGTAATTTTCTGTGACAGGTATATAGTCTTTGAATATGCTTTTGCCAACGTCACTATCTAATTATTTTTTGAGTTGTCGTTAAGTTATTTTAGTCGCATATTTATATTTGGCGGGAATATCTATCCCGCAATTTTTTTGCAGACAAGCAATACGCGTAGTTCTGTCGTTAGAAATTTTACAGATTTTTTAAAGTCTTTTTCGTGGGCATTGCGGTCTATCCATTCTTCGGTTTAAGGTCTTTTGTGAGCTTGCCAAAAAAGTGTATTTTTGTCTTCGGTCAGGGCGATATTGCCGTCTTCAAAGGATGTGGGTTTAGTGTTGCTTGTTTTTTTATATGCTCTGTTATCTAGCCTATAAATGTAGTGAGTTACTGTTTGAACTACGGTAATAAACTGTTTTAAGAGTGGCCTATTAAGCAGGGTATAGTGCCAGAGAAGCTACGAGGCAAAAAAGATCAATTTTCCGCTAAGCTAAAAACTGTATTGAATTAATGGTGCCCGGACGCGCGACAAACTCTGCATAGAGTTTGCACGACCACAGGTCGCCCGCAGGGAGAGAGCTTTAGCTCGAATGGTTCGAACCACTGTGGGGCGATTCCTGCTGCCCATAAAAAAACCCCACACTTGTTGCCAAATGTAGGGTTTTTCAAAATTCATGGTGCCCGGACGCGCGACAAACTCTGCATAGAGTTTGCACGACCACAGGTCGCCCGTAGGGAGAGAGCTTTAGCTCGAATGTATCGAACTACTGTGGGGTGATTCCTACAGTGGATAAAAAAAACCCGCACCTGTTGCCAGATGCGGGTTTCTTAGAATTAATGGTGCCCGGACGCGGAATCGAACCACGGACACGGGGATTTTCAATCCCCTGCTCTACCAACTGAGCTATCCGGGCACACCACCTATAGGTAAGCGCTAGGCTCAATCCACAGGAGGCGCGTATTAAACAGTGTCATCGCCGTTGAGTCAAGACCTAGGCGGTGACAAATAACAGGAATTATTTGTTTTCCGGCACAAAACCGTCGGCTTGGGCGTAATCCTCTCCGGCCATGAACTTGTCCATCTCTTCTTTCAGGAAGCGGCGGGAGCCGGGGTCGCCCATGTTGAGTTCGCGTTCGTTGATTAAGCGGGTCTGGTGGGCCTGCCATTCGAGCCAAGCCTGCTTGGAAATATGGTCAAAGATATCCTGGCCCTTGCTGCCGGGATAGGGGGGCACATCTAGGCCCTCCAGTTGCTGTTGGTACTTTCTACATAAAATTGTGCGTGACATGGTAGATCCCGTAAATTAAGAGGTGATCGCTGGGGGCAGTCGCGCCATCAGCTTTTTGATCGGTGCGGCCAGGCCGATTGCCGGCGGTTGCTCGATGTTATACCAGAGCTGGCGCTGGGGGGCCATCACTACCGTAGGCTGTCGGGCCAGCTTGATTAAAACCGGGGTAATGTCCAGATGGTAGTGACTGAAGCTATGGCGATAGCTGGGCCACTGTTCTAGCGAACTTGGTGTCTGTCCCAAGTGATCGAGGCAAAACAGCGCGGGGTCTTCATCGATGGCTAGCTGTGGGAAAATCCACAGGCTGCTCCAAATACCGCTGGCTGGGCGTTTTTCTAGCCACAGTTCGCCGGCGGGATTTTGAATCATTAATAGCTGGGTTGTTTTGACCGGTAAAACCTTTTTGGGTTTTTTGCCGGGGTAGTCACGCTGCTGGCCTTGGGCGTTAGCTTGGCAATCTGTGCTCAATGGGCAGGTTTGGCAGTCGGGTTTACTGCGGGTGCACAAGGTGGCCCCTAGATCCATCATCGCCTGACTGTAGTCAGCCACACGGTTTTTGGGCGAGTGGGTCTCGGCCAGCAGCCACAGTGCTTTGAGTACATCTGATTTGCCGGGCCAGCCGGGTACTGCGCCGTACCTTGCCAGTACCCGTTTGACATTGCCGTCAAGAATGGCGGCGGGGCGCTGAAAGGCGATCGAGACAATGGCACCGGCGGTAGAGCGCCCTATCCCCGGCAGAGTACACAGCTGCTCGACGGTAGCGGGTAGTTCGCCGTTAAAATCCTGGCGCAGAGTTTTCGCACTACGGTGTAAATTGCGGGCCCGGGAATAGTAGCCCAGTCCGGTCCACAGGTGCAGTACTTGATCTTCGTCGGCCGCCGCCAGTGCAGCAACGTTGGGTAGCTGTTCGATAAAACGCTCAAAGTAGGGGATAACGGTAGTGACCTGAGTTTGCTGCAACATGATTTCTGACACCCATACGCGATAGGGATTGATGTCTTGCTGCCAGGGTAAATCTTTGCGGCCGGCGCGATCAAACCATTCCAGCACGCGATTGCTGAAGGTTGTCTTATCAGACTTTTTAACCATGGTGGATCTCACAGTGGAAGTTTTTTACGGTGCCTATCGCTGCATTTACTCGGGGCTGCCCCCAGGGTGTTTACTGCCACTCTGTTCTGGCCACTGTCATTTAACGGCTCGTTGTACTTAGGCTGCAGATCACCGCAGTTAGTCGCTGCGGTTGCCACGGGCCCCTGATCGGCGCTGTTTTTAGTCGAAAGCTGTTATGGCTGCAGGCTTTTTTGATTTTAGGCAGTTCTGACTACATTACTGTAGTAGAATTGCGCTGGCTTTTAATGCCGCTAGTGCCACTAAGGCGCTAGCGCGGCAGCAGCCAACCCGCAGGCGGCGATTGTACTGTAGTCAGCAGCGAGTTTCATTGAGATTGTTTTTTAATAGTAGGGGAGAGTCGACATGGCTGAACGCAAGGCCACGGTAAGCCGAGACACACTGGAAACTCAAATAACGGTTGCCGTCAATTTGGACGGCAGCGGCACTAGCCACTTTGATACTGGGGTGCCTTTTCTCGATCATATGATGGATCAAATTGCCCGGCACGGGCTTATCGATCTGGATATTCGGGCCAACGGTGATCTGCACATCGATGCCCATCACACGGTAGAAGATATTGGCATTACCCTTGGGCAAGCCTTTGATCAGGCGGTGGGTGATAAGACCGGTATCGTGCGTTACGGCCATGCCTATGTGCCGCTGGATGAAGCCCTATCGCGAGTGGTGGTAGACTTTTCCGGTCGTCCGGGACTCGAGTGGCAGGTGCCCTTTACCCGCGGTTCGGTAGGGGGTTTTGATGTCGATTTGTTTTATGAGTTTTTCCAAGGTTTTGTCAATCACGCCAAGGTGAGTTTGCACGTCGATAATCTCAAGGGTAACAATACCCACCACCAGGCCGAGACGATATTCAAAGCCTTTGGCCGGGCGCTGCGCATGGCACTGACCGCCGACGCGCGCATGGCTGGGGTTATGCCCTCAACCAAGGGCTCGCTGTAGGCGCTGCGATGTTAGCAAGTTGGACAAATAGAGGTTGTTATGAGTAAGTCGACCGTCGCTGTTATTGACTACGGCATGGGTAATTTGCACTCGGTGGCCAGTGCGCTTGAGCACGTGGCGCCGGATGTCGAGGTACAGGTAACCGGTGATGCGGCGAAAATTTTGGCCGCCGACCGGGTGATATTTCCCGGCGTTGGGGCAATACGCGACTGCATGGCTGAGATCTACCGGCTCGGAGTCGATAAAATTGTCGCGGAGGTGGCTCTCAGCAAGCCGCTGCTATCAATTTGTGTGGGCATGCAGGCACTGATGTCTCACAGTGAGGAAAATAATGGTGTCGATTGTCTGGATCTTATCGAAGGCGAGGTAAAGTTTTTTGGTGAGCCCCATCACGATGCCGCAGGTAAGCGGTTAAAAGTGCCACATATGGGTTGGAATCAGGTGCACCAGAGTGTGCCGCACCCGCTGTGGCAGGATATTGAACAGGACGCGCGCTTCTATTTTGTCCACAGCTACTACGTGCAGGCCCGGGACAACGCTCTGGTCGCGGGTACCTGTGACTACGGTTTGCAGTTGCATGCGGCGCTGTACCGGGACAATGTTTTTGCGGTGCAGTTCCACCCGGAAAAAAGCAGTACCGCGGGGTTGCAGTTACTGCGCAATTTTGTCCACTGGGACCCTCAGAGCTAACCGCAGTGACAGTCACTGAACGCCAACATCTCAAGCCCTAAGGCACACCTAATTAAGGCTGCCTCTAAGACAAGCCCAAACTAAGGCAGTCCCTAAGACAAGCCCTGGAACAGTATCAATCGATAAAGGTTTTTTTGAATTATGTTAATTATTCCGGCAATAGATTTAAAAGATGGCGCCTGTGTGCGCCTGCGCCAGGGCTTGATGGATGACTCCACCGTGTATGGCGATGACCCGGTGGCTATGGCTAAGCGCTGGGTCGACGCCGGCACTCGGCGACTGCATCTGGTCGACCTCAATGGCGCCTTCGACGGCAAGCCAATTAATGGCGATGCGGTCACTGCTATTGCCCGCGCCTACCCCGATTTACCTATTCAAATTGGCGGCGGTATTCGCTCTTTAGATACCATCGAGCAGTATCTTGCAGCGGGGGTTAACTATTTGATTATCGGCACCAAGGCGGTAAAAGAGCCGGCCTTCGTAACCGCAGCCTGCCGCGCCTTTCCCGGCCATATCATTGTCGGCCTCGATGCCAAAGACGGCCTGGTGGCTACCGACGGCTGGGCCGAGGTTTCTGATATCAAAGCGGTGGAACTGGCCAAGCGCTTCGAACAAGATGGTGTTGAGTCGATTGTTTATACCGATATTAGCCGCGACGGCATGATGCAGGGTGTCAATGTTGAGCAGACTCTGGCGATGGCGCGGGCCTCCTCGATTCCGGTGATTGCCTCTGGCGGGATTACTAATATGGACGATATTCGCGCACTGCAGCAGGTTACCGAAGAAGGTATTTTCGGCGCTATCACCGGCCGTGCTATCTACGAGGGCAGCCTTGATGTGACCGAAGCCCAACGCTATTGCGATGGCTTGTAGTTAGCTAAATACACTGTAATTGGAGTGAGCTCATGGCTCTGGCAAAACGTATTATTCCCTGCCTAGACGTCGACAACGGCCGCGTTGTTAAAGGCGTTAACTTTGTCGGTATTCGCGATGCCGGTGACCCGGTAGAGGTGGCCCGGCGCTACAACGAGCAAGGTGCCGACGAGCTGACCTTTCTCGATATTACCGCTACTCACGAGGGTCGAGATACCACGGCTCACACCGTGGAGAAAATTGCCGCTGAGGTATTTATTCCACTAACCGTGGGCGGCGGCATTCGCGCGGTAGAAGATATTCGCACCATGTTGAACGCCGGTGCCGACAAGGTCGGTATTAACTCCGCCGCTATTTTTGATCCCGACTTTGTTAGCGCCGCCGCCGCGCGCTTTGGCTCGCAGTGTATTGTTGTGTGTATCGACGCCAAGCAGGTTAGCGCCGCGGGTGAGCCGCTGCGCTGGGAAATCTTTACCCACGGTGGACGCAAAGCTACCGGTATCGATGCGGTGGCCTGGGCGCAGAAAATGGTCGCTAACGGTGCCGGTGAAATCCTGTTGACGAGCATGGACCGGGACGGCACTAAAAACGGCTTTAACTTGCCCCTTACCCGTGCTGTCAGTGATGCGGTGTCGGTACCGGTTATTGCCTCTGGCGGCGTCGGCACTTTAGAGCACTTAGTCGACGGTGTTAAAATCGGCGGTGCCGACGCCGTGCTGGCAGCGAGTATTTTTCACTACGGCGAATTTACCGTCCCTGAAGCCAAGCGTTATATGGCTGAGCGGGGCATCGAGGTTAGGTTATAGCGCTGCAACCACGTATGTGGTGTTTTATAGGGGGGTGTATGGCTGTTGGTAATCATCTAGGTCGCAGGCGGCGCGGGTTGAAGCTAGTGTTGCTGGGGCTGCCGGCACTGCTGCTGAGTGTGCTATTAAGCTTGCTGTTTAGTGCTGCTGCCAGTGCTGCCGACAGCCAAGACTGGAAAGGCACGCTGGCGTCTATCTCCTCTGCTATCGTCTCGATCCGGGTAGACAGTACTCGCGCCTTCGATACCGAGTGGTATTCGTCATCTCAAGCTACCGGTTTTGTGGTTGATGCTGAGCGCGGCATCCTGCTGACCAACCGCCACGTGGTTAACCCTGGCCCGGTCACCGCCGAGGCGGTTTTTATCAACCATGAGGAAGTTAAGCTGACCCCGATTTATCGGGACCCAGTCCACGATTTTGGTTTTTTCCGTTTCGACCCCAAAGCACTGAAATATATTAAACCCGCGCAGCTTTCGCTGCGCCCTGAGCGTGCCGCGATCGGTAGTGAAATTCGGGTGGTGGGCAATGATGCCGGTGAGAAATTATCGATTTTGGCCGGTACCCTAGCGCGTTTAGACCGCCGCGCCCCACGTTACGGCCAGGGTAAGTACAACGACTTTAATACCTTTTATATTCAGGCGGCGTCGGGTACCTCCGGCGGCTCTTCCGGCGCTCCGGTAGTGGCGATCGATGGCTCGGTGGTGGCTCTTAGCGCTGGTAGTAATTCACGCGCCGCTACCAGTTTTTTTCTACCACTAGGGCGTATTGTTAGAGCGTTGGCACTGATTCGCGAGGATTTACCGGTTAGCCGTGGTTCGTTGCAAACAGTGTTTGAACACCGAACCTTTGACGAGTTAAAACGGCTGGGGCTCAGTGCCGGCACCGAGCGAGCAGTTCGCGACAGCGACGCTGGGCAGTCGGGCATGCTGACAGTCAAAGAAGTGATTAACGGCTCGCCCGCCGCTGCAAAAATTCGGCCCGGCGATATAGTTTTGGCTTTAAACAACGTTGCGGTCACCAGCTTCGAGTCACTGGCAGTGCAGCTTGATGAGCATGTCAGTGACGATCTGTTGCTGGTAATAGAGCGCGGCGGCGAGCGCCTTGAAATGACCCTAGTGGTTAGCGACCTACATCAATTGACCCCCGACGCCTACCTCGAATTTGGCAATGCCATTGTCAACAATCTGTCTTACCAACAGGCGCTGAATTTTAATCTGCCGCTGAGCGGGGTCTATGTTGCCAGCCCGGGTTATGTGCTGGGCAATCATGCGATTCCTTTTCGTGCAGTTATTTCTGAAGTCGGCGGACAGCCTGTTGATAGCATCGATGCGCTGCGCAAACAACTGGCCACACTGGCAAATAACAGCCGAGTCACGCTGCGCTACAGCCGCTACGAAGATCGGCGCAACAGTGTTTTGACCTCGATCAAAATGGACCGCACGTGGTTTCCCGCACGCCACTGTCGTCGCGACGACCGTCTTGGTATCTGGCCCTGTGAGTCCTTAGTGGGCGGTCCCGAGGCGTCGGCACCGAGTATTCGCGAGACGCTGTTACTGCACAACGGCGATAGCCGAATCAATGCCGTGGCGCCTTCTTTAGTGCACGTAAAATTCGACCTGCCCTACCCAGTTTCAGGGCTGTCCAGCTTCAACAGTTTTCAGGGCACTGGGCTAATCGTCGACCGCAAACGGGGCTGGGTGTTAGTCGATCGCAATACCGTGCCGGTGGCGATGGGGGATGTGACCATTACTTTCGCCGGTTCGCTACAGGTGCCCGGTACCGTTGAGTTTCTGCATCCGCTGCACAACTTGGCGCTGGTGTCTTACGACCCACTAATGATTGGCAATACTCCGGTGGCAGAGGCGGTGTTCGATACGCAGGCGCTATCATCCGGTGATCCGGTATGGTTGATCGGTCTGCGATCCAATCATCAGTTAGCGCAGCAGGAGGGCGTTGTCTCGGTGGTTGATTCATTGGTACTGCCGCTTTCGGGCACTATGATGTTTCGCGACTCCAATATCGACACCATCGCGCTGGTCAATGGTGCCAATGATTTTGACGGCGTATTGGTTAATGACGCCGGTGCAGTGCGTGCGCTGTGGTCTAGCTTTGCCTTCGAGCGCAACGGTAAAAGGAGTCAACTGATGCGCGGGCTCAGTATTGAGTTGGCCGAGGATTTTGTACAGCGTATGCGCGATGGCAAGCCACTTTATTCACTGGAGGTAGAGGCCAACTATGTACCGCTGTTCTCGGCCGCGGAGCTGGGGCTTAATCGCGACTGGCAGCAGCGTTTGCAGCAGCATGACCCGCAGCGCAGACGGGTGTTAAAGGTTCGGCGGGTAGTGGTTGGAACCGAGGCTGAAAAGTGGCTTAAGAGCGGCGATTTAATATTGGCGGTCGACGATGATCTGGTGACCAGTTTTCGTGAGTTGGAGCGGGCAGTGCAGCGCCCGCAAGTGCGGCTCAGCCTGTGGCGGCGCGGCGCGCTACTGGAACTGGATATTGCTACTACTGTGCTGGCCGCTCAAGGTATAGACCGGGCGCTATCGTGGGCCGGAGCGCTACTGCAGGTGCCGCACCGTTCACTGGCAGCTCAGCGCGGTATCGAGAGCAGTGGCGTATTTGTAGCACACTACTCGCCGGGCTCTCCTGCGGCTCGCTACGGCCTGCAAATAGGGCGCCGCATTGTTGAGGTAGATGGCCTACCGACGCCGGACTTGGCGACCTTTATTGAGCAAGTTCGCGGTCGCGAACACCGCAGTTCGGTGCGCTTAAAAACAGTTAACTGGAATCGTTCGATCGAAGTTATTACGCTAAAACTAGATAAGCACTACTGGCCCTCTTACCAATTACAGCGCAATGACCAACGCTGGCGCCGGCAGGCACTTGATTAACGGGCAAGCGAAGCGCGCCTGAACGGTGTAGGTTTGCCAAGGCAGTCGCGAGTTAAGAGTGCTAGCCACTTAATATAGGTTTTGGTATTAGCGCGAGGCGATAAGATGCCGTGCTAGCTGAGACATAACTAGCTGATTGAATTCAGTAGTGCCATTGAGCGAAGGTGTTGAACTATGCTGTTAAACAAAGGTGTCGATCTAAGGGGTTAAACAAAGGTGTCGAGCTAAATGATTAAACGAAGCTGCTGAGCGATGAGCCGTTAGTGCGTCAGTATGTTATACAGTTTCGACAGGGTCGTGGGCTGCGCCAGCGACATAAACTCGATGAAGTCATCCAGTCCTTTGCGCGCTTCGTCTTTGTCATCGAAGGGGCCGATAGGAGCACCTTCACGGGTGGAAAAAAACCATTGTCCCTGGGCCGAAAAAAACCTATCCGTGCGCATCGGAACGCTGTCGTTTAATTCGCCGGTTCGGTTATCCATATTAATGACTCAATAACTAAAAAGTTTGCTGCGCTACAAATTTAAGTTGCTACTTTACTGCTTAGTATATTGTAGCCTGCTATTACTACCGGGTACATTCTAGCCGGTATTTAGCTCTTTGAAAATATTTTTTACTGATGTTCGACTATTCTCTACCGGTTTGTATTCGCTGACCCGCTAAATAGCGGTCTGTTGTTCGCTCAGTGCCGCGCAACAGTCGGTGCGCTGGCTGAAGCGAACGCTAAAGCTATACCGCGCTCGGCCAGAGTTGGCAGTGCCGTTTTTAAAAAGTCCAGCGTTTGCGGATGGGGGTGGCCAATACCCACTGCCAAACCACGACTGAAGGCCAGCTGGACCAATCGCTCGAATTGCATAGCGATGGCATCACTGTCGAGGTTGTTGTCTAGAAACACATCCCGTTTGAGGGTGGGAATAGCATAGCGTCTTGCGGTTGCTTCGGCGACCGTTCTCGGGCTGGTGCGGCTATCGATAAAATAGAGATTCTGCGTTTTGAGTTCGGTCACTAACCAAATCATTGGCTCGCGCAATTGTGTCAACAGGCTGCCGGTATGATTATTGATGCCTTTAACATGGGGCACCGAAGACAGACTGGATCTTAAGGTGGCTAAAAAATCGCTTTTGTCCATTCTCGCGGTCAGCGCGCCGGGACCCAGCGGCTGGTTGCTCAAGTTGCTCATCGGCGCGTGTAACATCACTTCTTTGCCTAGCTTGTGGGCGGTTCTCGCCAACGCTTCGGTATTGGGGCTGTGGGGTAAAAACGCATAGTTGATAGCCCCGGGCAGAGCCAGTGCCTGTAGCCCCAAGGCCATGCTATTACCCATATCGTCCAGTATTAATACGATGGTGGCGCGCTGGTTCGGGGGCTGAGTATTGGCAGCGCCAACGCTGGCGAGTAGTAACAATACGGTGGCTAGCAGCGCCAAAAAAGGACTCGTTGGGCGGCGGCGCGCAGTCATTGCGCTAGCTGATGGCGCAGATATATTGACTCGGCAACTAGCATCGCCGAATGTCGGCTGCGCTCAATCAAAGTGTCTTAGTCAGTTTGGCGGGGGCCGGAACAAGCCGGTCAGCTGCTGAGTTTAGGCTCAAAATATGCAGGCCCTTGAGTAAATTCAGCGCTTCGTAGAGCTGATTGTCGCGGTTGAATAATTCTGTCGATGCCTTGGCTTCGCGCTGTGCACTGTCGTTCTCAGTGCCGTCTTCGCTGCTTAAGTGACCCTGTAAGTCGGCCTCGGTAATCCCCGATCGGCTGGGAAGCTCTTCAATTTTTGCCCGCTTAACAGTGATGTCAGGGACAATGCCTTGGGCCTGAATAGAGCGACCTTTAGGGGTGTAATAGCGGGCGGTAGTCAGTTTAATCGCATTGTCCTGCGACAGCGGCACCACCGTTTGCACCGAGCCTTTACCAAAACTCTCGGTGCCCATGATCACCGCCCGGTGGTGGTCTTGCAACGCGCCGGCGACGATCTCTGAGGCGGAGGCGGAGCCGCCATTGATCAGCACGACAATGGGCGCGCCATCACTGAGGTCGCCGGCACTGGCGTTGTATTCGTAGTAGGAGTTTTCCAGACGGCCCTGGGTGTATACCACCATGCCGTTGTCTAGCACTGCATCGACAATCTCCACCGAGGACTGCAAGATCCCGCCGGGGTTGTTTCTTAGGTCCAGTACCAAGCCTTTCATAGCGGTACTGTTCTGTTGCAGCTTGTCTATTTCGTCGCGAAATTCGCGCCCCGACTTCTCCTGAAATTGGGCCACACGAATATAACCGAAGCCGGGCTCCAGCATTTTACTGCGTACGCTGACTACATTGATGATGGCTCGAGTGAGGGTAATATCCAGCGGTTGCCGTAGGCCCTCGCGCACAATCGTCACGCCTATATCACTGCCCTGCTTACCGCGCATGGTGTTGACGGCTTTGTTCAGCGACATGCCTTTAACGGCTTTGCCATCGAGTTTGATAATCAGGTCGCCGCTCTGAATGCCGGCTTTTTCGGCGGGGGTGCCGTCGATCGGAGCGATCACTTTTACAAAGCCATTTTCCATACCCACTTCTAGGCCAAGACCGCCAAACTCACCGCTGCTCATTTCCTGTAGGTCGTCGAAGGATTTTTTATTGAGATAGTTAGAGTGGGGGTCAAGGCCGTTGAGCATGCCGCGAATGGCATTTTCGAGTAGGGTTTTGTCGTCTATCTCTTCAACGTAGCTGAGGCGGATATGGTTGAAAGCGTCGGCGAAGGCGCGCAACTGCTCCAAGGGCAGCTCAGCTTCGGGGCTGTCTACGGCCTCCTGCGCGGCCGCTAATGGGGTGTTAGCTAGTGCAATAAGCAGTGCGCCGATCGCCCAGAATAACGTTACAGGGGGTAGGGATGAGTGTTGTTGCATCTCGATAGTGCCTTTGCTAGTGCCCCTTTACAGCTTGGGGGTGGTCAGTTGCTGTCGCGAGCTCGCCGCTGCGCTCACAGCCTGCTGTTGATCATTCGATTGTACATGGAGTTGCTAGTTAATGTTACAGCTGCGGGGCAATGTCTTAGTGGTCCGACAGCTCGGCGCTGCTAGCTGCTCTTACACCACTGGGTAGGGTTGGTGGGCTTGCCGTTGTGGCGAATCTCAAAATACAAACTGGCACGACTTTGACCGCCGCTATTGCCTACCGTTGCAATGGTCTCGCCGGCATTAATCCACTCGCCAGTTTCCCGAAGAATACTTTGATTGTGTGCGTACAGGCTCATATAGCCATCGCCGTGGTCAACGATAATAAGTAGCCCGGAACCGCGAAACCAATCGGCAAATACGATACGGCCGTAGTGGATAGCCTGCACCTCGCTGCCTTCCGCGGCCTGGATCTTAACGCCCTGCCAGCGCTGGCTGGTACTTGAGCGGCGACTGCCAAAGCGGTTGCCGAGTTTGCCGGCCACTGGCCAGCGCAGCTTGCCGCGCAGCTGTTCAAAGGGTTGGTAATCACTGGCATTGGTGATGTTGGCCAAGCTCTTTTCTACCGCTGCCAGCAGTCGCTCCAGTTCGCTGCGGTCTTTGGCGAGCTGGCGCAGTCGCTGGTCATTGCTGCTGATTGATGCATTGATATTAGCCAAGTTAATAGCCCGGCTTTGTTGTTGCACCTGCAGTACCTGCTGTTCGCTGTCGAGTCGTGATTTACTCAGTTCCAGCGAGCGTTGGCGAGACTGAATATCGCTCTCCAGCAGATTGAGCTCTTCAACTATCGCGGTAAAAGCTGCTATTTGTTCGTTTCTGGCGCGGTTAAAGTAGTCGTAATACCGTAGTGCGCGGGCAATTTTGTCCGGCTGCTGCTGGTTTAACAATACCTTTAGTTTGCGCTGCTGGCCGACTTGGTAGGCGGCAATAAGCTGCTGCCCCAACAATTGCTGTTGCCGCTGTTTTTTCTCAGCTAAGACGTTGCGACGAGCCTGCAGTTGCTGCAGTTCAGTTTGTTGGCGCAGTAGTAGGGCAAGAATAGACCGGGTTTTTTTTTGCACAGCGCCGATGGCGGTTTCCGAGCGCTGCAACTTTGATTGCAGCTGCGAACGCTGCCCCTTAAATTCTTTTAACAGCAGCGTTAGCTTGGCAGATTCAGCGCTAATCTGCTTTATTTGTTGGCGCTGTTGCTGCGCTTGATCAGCCGCCTGCACCTTATGGCTAAGCGCAGTGCAGCTCAGTATTAGCACTGTGGTGACCGCTGTATTCCAGCGGCTGGTCATAAATAAACCTCAGCTGCGCAGCGTAACAAGGGCCGTGCCGGTCATTTCTGGCGGCTGCTGCAAACCCATGAGCCTTAATAAGGTGGGGGCGATATCGGCCAGTTTGCCGCTATCTTGGCTCATGCTGAGGTTTTGTTCGCCAACGTAAACCAGTGGCACCATCTCGGTGGTATGTTGGGTATGGGGCTGTCCCGACTCGTAATCCTGCATCTGCTCGCAGTTGCCGTGATCAGCGGTAATCAAACAGTCAGCACCAGTGGCTCGCACTGTTTTGATGATTTTTTCCAGACTGGCATCTATGGCCTCAGCGGCGGCCATAGCAGCGGGGTAATTACCGGTGTGGCCGACCATATCGCCATTGGCGTAATTGCAGATAATAGCGTCAAAACGACCGCTGGCAATCGCCTGCTGTAGTTTGTCGGTAACCTCTTCGGCACTCATTTGAGGCTGTAGGTCATATGTGGCAACATCAGGTGAGGGAACCATAATGCGTTCTTCGCCCTCATAAGTTTGCTCTCTGCCGCCGCTAAAGAAAAATGTCACATGGGCATACTTTTCGGTTTCGGCAATACGCAGCTGGGTTTTACCCTGTTGCTCCATCAGTTCGCCGAAGCTGTTGCTGATCGACAGGGGGGCAAAGGCGCAGCGGGTATCGAGGTTGCTGGCGTACTCAGTGGTACTGACAAAGGTATTGAGCTGCGGTCGGCGGCGGCGCTCAAAGCCGGCAAAGTCGGGCTCGACAAAGGCTCGGCTAAGCTCCCTGGCGCGATCGGCGCGAAAGTTCATGAATATCACTGCGTCGTCGTCGTTGACAGCTACCGCCGGCGCGTCGGGCTGCTGTATCACTGAAGCACTGACAAACTCGTCGTTCTCGTCGCGCAGATAGGCCGCCTGCAAAGCCTCCAGCGCAGTGTCGTAGCGGTATTGCGCCTGAGTTTCGGTCAGCAGTCGGTAGGCCTGCTCGACCCGGTCCCAGCGATTGTCCCGGTCCATGGCGTAGTAGCGGCCAATCAGCGAGACCAAGGTGCCGCATTGCAGCTGCGCCATACGTTGTTCTAACCGGATGATGGAGGCTTCGGCACTGCGTGGTGGGGTGTCGCGGCCGTCGAGAAAAGCGTGCACATAAACCTTGCGAGCGCCGCGCTGAGCCGCCAGTTCGAGCAGGGCATAAAAGTGCTTTTCGTGACTGTGAACACCACCGGGAGACAGTAGTCCGAATAGATGTAAACCTTTGTCGTGTTCGATGCAGTGGTCAATCGCCGCGCAGTAGGCGCTGTTGTCAAAAAAGTCGCCATCGGCGATCGCCTTGTCGATACGGCTAATACTTTGATAAACAATGCGGCCAGCGCCCAAACTCATATGGCCGACTTCAGAGTTGCCCATCTGCCCCGCGGGCAGCCCCACGCTTTCCCCCGAACTTGAAATGAGAGTATTGGGGCACTCTTTGAGCAGCCGATCCCAGGTCGGAGTGTGAGCATTGGCGATCGCATTGTCTTTGACCTCCTCCCGGTGGCCCCAGCCGTCGAGAATAACGAGCAGTGCGGTTTTTTTGGCGGTGGGGTTTTGGCTGGTTTCCATGGGCACTCTTTTGACAGTAGGGATTAGAGGTTAGAAGTCTACCGTTTCATTCCGGGGTTTACCATTTGATCGTTATTGATTGTGCCGCTAAGGGCGCTGCGGCGATGAAATAGCGGTCAATAGGCCCTCTAGATCGGCGGGCTGTAGGGTTATTTGGCCTTATGCAGCTCTGCAGGGGGGCTTTGGCTGTGATCGTGCCCTCGGCATGTGTATACTTGCGCCCTTTGATTTGTTCCCCGTCCAGTTTATTTACCGCTGGCGATACTCGGTTTATAAAAAAGGTTTTTTTCATGGCACTATTGATTGAATTTCTTAGCCAGCAGTGGATTCTGGCTGTGGCCCTAGTGGTGTGTCTGGTGTTGTTAATGCAGCATGAGTCGCGCAAAGGCGGCCAGTTGCTGTCGTCCCAGCAATTGATTAACAAGGTCAACCAGGACCAAGCGGTAGTACTTGACCTGCGCGATGCTGCGGATTTTGACCGTGGGCATGTGGTGGACGCGGTCAATATTCCTGCGGCTAAACTTGCCGATCGCTTGCAAGAGCTCGAGAGCTACCGCGACCGGCCGATAATATTGGTCTGTAAAATGGGCCAGCACAGCGGCGCAGCGGGCAAAACTCTGGGCCAGAACGGCTTTGCCGATGTAGCGCGGTTGCGCGGTGGCATGTCGGAATGGGAGTCATCTCAATTGCCGTTGGTGCGTGGATAACTGCTGCGCCAGTAAAGATAAAATGCGGTAAATGTCAGGCTGGCTGTAGATGCGAAAATGTTAAGACCCGGATAGAAATGCGACGGCCTAGATGTTAAAACCCCGGGCCATCGATAGGCGGTTTAAGCAGACGCGGTAAATATTAGACATCATAGAGAAATACCATAAATGATAGATATTAATTTATATACCTCCAGAACCTGCTACTTCTGTACGCAGGCAAAATCAATACTGGCCGCTAAGGGCTTGCGGTTCAAAGAGCAGTCTATTGACGGTAATCCCGCTGCGCGCCGAGAAATGATGGAAAAAAGTGGCCGTCGCACGGTGCCGCAAATATGGATTGGCGGTCGACATATCGGTGGTTGTGACGACTTGCAGGCAATAGAGCGCTCAGGTCAGCTCGATCAGATGCTACAACAGGATTCGGCCGACGCCTGAGTGTGGGCACGGTTATCCAAGTCTGTTGGTCAGCTTTATCAATTGCCGCAACAACAGGCACAATGAATTTTATCGAGGAGTTATATCATGGCTGAAAACGAAGAAAACAATACTGAGAACGAAGAAAAAAATGCAGAGAATGAAGTGGCTGCAGCGGGCAATGAGCAAGAAGTACAGCAACAATTTGGGGTGCAGCGTTTGTTCATAAAGGATTTGTCCTTTGAGGCTCCCCAGGGCGCGCAGGTTTTTAATAACCAATGGCAGCCCCAGGTTAATGTCGACCTCAACAGCAAAACCCAAAAGCTGTCCGATACCACCTATGAGGTTGTGCTGACTATTACCGTGACCGCGAAGAATAATGAGGAGACGGCCTTTTTAGTTGAAGTGCAGCAGGCCGGTTTATTTCTCGTGTCCGGTATTGAAGGTGAGGCACTCAATCGCGCGCTCGGCGTAGTTGCCCCCAACCTGCTATTTCCCTACCTGCGTGAAGCGATTGACAATGTGGTAGTCAAGGGCGGCTTCCCCGCGATCGGCCTGCAGCCGGTAAATTTTGAAGCTATCTACATGCAGTCGCAACAGCAAGCGCAGCAGCAGGCCCAGCAACAAGCGGGTACTAGCGAAACGCACTAGTGCGACGCTTTGTTTGGGTTAGTAGTCGCTGCTGCAATGATAGCAGCGGCTACTGACCTTGGCCGCTAAAGTCCATTTGCCGCCAGGCTTCGAATACGAAAATAGCGACACTATTGGATAGATTCAAACTTCTGCTGTGGCCCTTCATCGGCAACCGCACAACATGATCCGCCGGCAGCGCGGCAATTACTTCCGCCGGTAATCCCCGGGTCTCAGGGCCAAAAATGAGCGCTGCCCCGGGCTGATACTGCACCTGGTCATAACAGGTTATGCCCTTAGTGCTGCAGGCATAGCTCGCTACGGGTTTTACCTTGGCAAAAAACGCCTGCAGCGATGGATGCACCTCAACCTCAGCCCACTCCCGGTAGTCGAGCCCGGCTCGGCGCAGCTTTTTATCGTCCATGGCAAATCCCAGCGGTTCAATTAAATGCAGGTGGAAGCCGGTATTGGCGCACAGGCGAATAATGTTGCCGGTGTTGGGCGGAATTTCGGGTTCATATAATACAATGTGAAGCATAGTGACTCCTTGGGGGTTGCGTTGGCGCGGGCCAGTGCCTAGCCGCTATTGGCTGCGTTAAATGCGGTACTCAGCCGGTCAAATGGGCGGCAGCAGTATCCCCCGAACGTGCTGTTGTCGCAAACAAATTACCGGATTTCAATGCCTACCGATTACGCTAACTTGCTGGATTAGTTTTGCTCGCTGAAATGTCGATAAATGTTTGCCCGAAATAGCGCCTATTCTTTAAGAAATAGACTATACTTTTCCTGTAAAAGCATATAGTTACATCGTTTAATCTAAGTATTATCTGAAGTATAACTAAATAATAGTCTGTCGCCGGTTAGAGAAGCTGTCAGATTTAGTACCGGGAGATAGGCAGTTCAGTGGTATTTTCGATTCCTTGGCTGAAAAGCAAAAAAGCGGATAGCGGCCGTGTCGGTTTGGCAGTGGGGCCCGATGGGCTGGCTGTTGCCTGTGTTGATGCAGACCAGCGGCTGATCTTTTGTCAAATCTTTGACCGGCCCGAAGATTCTAAAGCTTTGCTCACCGAGCTAGTGGAGCAGCAGCAATGGGGCGGCCTACCCTGTTCTGTGGTGTTACATCCGGCCTACTACCAGCTGCTGTTAACCGAAACTCCGGCTGTCAATGCCGATGAGATGGCTTCGGCGGTGCGCTGGAAAATCAAAGAGCTATTAGACTTTCCTCTCGACGAAGCTGCTATTGAGCACTTTGAACTGCCTGTTGATGCCTTTCGCGGCCGCAAAAAAATGCTCTACGCAGCGGCCCTGCGAAAAAGTACGCTGAAGGAATTGTTACAGCCGGTAGAAGAGGCCGGGCTCGCAGTTGACTGTATAGAGGTGGCGGAATTGGCGCTGCATAACCTAACAGCCAGCATGCCGGTTGAGCGCGGTGGTATAGCTATTTTGCAGCTGCTGGAAGGTGTTGGCTTTATTAATTTGGTTGAAGACGGCGCGATCTACCTCTGTCGTCGGTTAGACTTTGGTCTCGATCGCTTCGATCCACTGGGCGACAATAGCGCCTTTTTCGACTCATTGATGTTGGAAATACAGCGCTCTCTTGACTACTACGAGAGTCAGCTCGGCAAGGGTATTGTCACCCAATTGTACTACGCCCCCGGGGTCATTATGACTGAGCCTATAGGCGAGTTTTTGTCGCAGTCACTGGCTGTCAATGTCGAACCGCTGACCTTTGCTAAAATGGCGCTAGATACTGAGTTGGCGCTAGAGGACCCGCAGCTGTTGCGCAGTGTTAATGCTATTGGTGCTGCGCTAACACCCAAAGGTCTGTCAGAGGTCGTCGATGCAGCACATTAATTTATACTCCCAGCTCGATCATGTGGTGACACCGCCGCTGGCGGCCAAAACGCAGCTGTGGATTTTGGCGGTGGTAGTAGCCATGTTAGTGCTGGTATACACATGGTTGTTGTTTGACAACGACAGCGCAGCGGCCGAGCTGGGCGCGCTGCAGCAGCAGGATCAGGCGTCGACCTTGCAGTTACAGGCATTGCAGGCGAAAAAGCAATCGCTGTTAAAAAATGCGGCACTGGAAAACAGTATTGCCCAGTTACAGCAGCAGATTGTCTTTCGGCGCCAAGTACTCGCTAGTGTGAATGTCGATCAACAGTCTGATAGCTTCGCGGCTCACCTGAGTGGTTTGGCGCGTCAGCGGATCGAGGGTATGTGGTTTACTGAGGTATTGCTGCAGCGCGGGGGTGACGATTTGGCTTTGAAGGGCCGCAGTCAGCGTCCCGAGTATCTTCCGCAGTACCTGCAGAAACTGAGTGCCGAGCCGGTTTTCGCCGGCCACCAATTTCGCGTGTTCCGAATGAGCACGCCGCCGGAGCAAAGAAATTTGCTGGACTTTGAGCTTCGGGCGCTCAGCGAGGAGCAGCGCAGTGAATGAGAGTGTAGTAAAACTGGCAGATAAAATTGACGGCCTAGCGCTACGCGAACGGGCCCTCATTTTGTTGTGCGCGCTGGCGGTTGTAGGGCTGTTTTTATACTCGCAATTAATTGATCCACTGCTGCAGGAAAGGGCGATAGTGGACCGCCAAAGCGGAACCCTGGGGCAAAAAATTACCGAGCAAGACCGGGCGCGGCTGTTGCTTGATGTGGAAATTAGCGCCGGTGTCAACCGCAACAAAATACGGCGTCGCGATCAGCTGCGCGATGAGCTGGATGCACTCAATGAGCAGATAGAACAGTCTGTAGTGGCGATGATTCCACCGCGGCGAATGGCACAGGTGTTGGAGAGCATTTTGGCACAAGACGCCAATATCACCTTGCTAGGCATTGAAAATAGGCCGGTGGTGGCGCTGATGAAGCAAGATGACAGCGAAGGCGCTGAAGCGATAGAAAATCAACAGACGCTCTATCGGCACGCCTTTGTGCTGCATTTGCAAGGTAACTATCTCGCGGCAATCGACTATTTTGAGCGTTTAGAGGCGCTGCCTTGGCGTTTTTACTGGCATGAGTTGTCGCTCAGCGTTGATCAATATCCCAGCGCAACAATTATATTGACCTTACATACTGTCAGTATGTCTGAGGAGTTATTAGGTGTTTAAAGCTGTCGCTATAGGCTTACTACTGCTGTTTAATTCGGCCAGCTTGGGTCTGCAAGATCCGACCCGGCCGGCGACTTCCGCCGCCTCTGCGGCGAGCGATACTGCGCTGACATTGGAGAGCGTGCTGTTGGCGCGGGAGCGGAAAATAGCCGTCATCAACGGTAAGCTAGTCGCCGAGGGCGACAGTGTCGGTGGCGCTAAAGTGATTAGCATCGGCAAAAATAATGTACGTCTGCGCCATCGGGGTCAGATTGTTGAATTGGTTTTATTGGCTACACCCATCAGGCAGGATTAATAATGCAATACCGCCCATCAGTTAAAATAGTTACTCTGTTGAGTGCCTTATTATTACTTTCTTCCTGCGCCTTGACCCCCCAAGGCACTGTCGACCACTCGGCTATCGATGCGATTAGCCGGGAGCTGATCGAAGCTAACGTTGAGCCAACTGCGCCGGTGACAGCGCCCAGCCAAGTGGTCGATGCACTGTTGCCACCGCTGCTCCCCGGCGCTGGTACTGAGCAGGGCTTGGGGCAGGATCCCTTAGAGCGGTTCGACGTAGCAGTGCAGGGCGTCTCGGCGCTGAACTTTTTTATGGGGTTGGTCAAAGACACTGGCTATAACATGGTTGTTCACCCTAAGGTCGACGGTGTTATTAGCCTTGAGCTCAACGATGTCACTCTAGCTGAAGTGATGGATATCGTCCGTGAAGTCTACGGCTACCCCTACAAGCAGCGGGGCAATTTATACCAAGTTTTCCCCGGTGGCTTACGCTCGGAAGTTTTTCAAATTGACTACCTCAGCTTGAAGCGGCAGGGCGTGTCCGAAACCCAAATCACCAACGGTCAAGTCAGTAACTCCGGCAGTTCTAATTCCAGTAATCGCGGTAGCGGCTCCAATAACAACGACAGTAATAGCAATGACAATCGTGGCTCCCAAGGCACCATCGGCGCCCAAATTCGCACCGAAACCGAGTCCGATTTTTGGGGTGAAATACACAGCGCACTGTCAGTGCTAA
>JBLHLU010000025.1:0-22664 GCA_047623385.1 Paraglaciecola psychrophila | reverse complement strand
TGCCGCCGCTACCGGTGTTGGGTGCGGACACCAGTGTGGTACTCAACGGCGTTATCCTAGGAAAACCCAATGATCGGGAGCAGGCACTGGACATGTTGCGGGCATTATCTACAACAACGCATCGGGTAATGACGGCGGTTTGTCTGTATTATGAAGGGCATGGTAGCGGTGCTGGCCAGGGGCAGATGGTGAGCGAAACTGTGGTCAGTGAGGTTAGATTTCGGGCCCTTAGTGAGGCTCAAATAGCAGCCTATTGGGACAGTGGTGAGCCGATCGGAAAGGCAGGATCCTATGCGATTCAGGGCTTCGGTGGGGTATTTGTAGAACACTTAAGCGGCAGCTACTCGGCGGTGGTGGGACTGCCACTGGCGCAAACCTGGCAGCTGTTGGAGCAGATAGAACGCACTATAGCGGCCACTTAGGGTCTGGTTCAGCGCCGCCAGTGGCTATTCAAGTACAACACAGGTTATCGACATGAGCGAAGAAATCCTGGTTAACATTACCTCGATGGAAACACGAGTTGCCCAGGTGCATAACGGTGTCTTGCAGGAGCTGCATATCGAGCGCACCGGCGCTAGCGGTTACGTCGGCAATATCTATAAAGGCAAAGTGGTGCGGGTGCTGCCGGGGATTCAATCAGCCTTCGTTGATATCGGTATCGAGAGAACCGGGTTTATCCACGCCGCCGATATCAGTCTACCGGGTAGCACCCAAGGGGGCAAAAATGCGCGGCGTAAAAGTGAATGCCCTGATATTAGAACGCAGCTACATGACGGTAAAAAACTTATTATACAGGTGCTCAAAGACCCGTTAGGCAGCAAGGGTGCACGTCTGACTACACAGCTGTCGGTACCCTCTCGCTATTTGGTTTATATGCCCAATACTCAACATCTAGGTATCTCTCAGCGGATTGTTAATGAGCCCGAACGTCATCGTTTGTTGACGGTTGTGCAGCGCTGCATCGCCGAGCAGGGGATGACTGAACTGGGCGGATTTATTATTCGCACCGCCGCTGAGGGCGCTGGAGAGACCGAAATTACCGCTGACCTGCGCTACTTTAAGCGCTTGTGGGCGGCGCTGGAGAAGCGTATGAGCGAGCCCCCCTGCCCAGCGTTAATCTACGAGGATTTGCCGCTTTACATGCGTACACTGCGCGACTTGGTGCGTCCCGGGCTGGAAAAAATCCGCGTTGATCAACAGCACAGTTTCCAACAGATAAAACAATTTGCCGAAGACTATGTGCCCGAGGCTATTGAGTGCTTAGAGTTTTACCGTGGTGAGCGGCCACTGTTTGACCTGTACGGGGTCGAAGATGAAATTCAAAAAGCACTGGGGCGAACAGTGCTGTTAAATTCAGGCGGCTCTATTATTATCGATCAAACCGAGGCGATGACAACAATCGATGTCAATACCGGGGCCTTTGTCGGTCACCGCAATGTTGACGAGACCATGCTTAAGACCAACCTTGAAGCCGCCGCGGCACTAGCTCGGCAGTTGCGCCTGAGAAATCTCGGTGGCATCATTATTGTCGATTTCATCGATATGAAACCGGCGGAGCACCGCCGTCAAGTGCACCGCGAACTAGAGAAGGCGATGGCCGCTGATCCGGCTAAAACTGCGATTACCGCTGTGTCTGAATTGGGACTGGTGGAAATGACACGACAACGCAGCCGCGAGAGCTTGCAGCATATGCTCTGTGAGGATTGTCCAGTGTGCAGCGCCCGAGGTTTTATTAAGACCGCCGAGACTATCTGCTACGAGGTCTTCAGGGCCATTGCCCGAGAGGCGCGTAGCTATGATAATGATCAACTGCTAGTGTTGGCCGCCCAAGGGGTGGTCGATCGAATGCGCGATGAAGAGTCTGCAAGTGTCGCCGACTTAGAAGAATACACCGGTAAACGCATCGAATTTCAGGTTGAAGTGATGTACCACCATGAGCAGTTCGACGTTATTTTACTTTAAATAGAAGGTTGCGTGGCGCAATCCGTGCCCGCTGGAGCGAGATGCTGACGGCCATGGTGGCGGTCAGGTTGACTGACAATAAGGAATGCGTGTTAAAGAATATCGCTATCTGGACGAATCGCCTGCTGTGGACTGTGATAGTTTCCGCGCTGGTACTTATCGCCTGCTATGTCAGCATTGGGCGATATTATGCAACTTATATTGAAGGCTATCAGAGCGAGATTGTTAGCTATTTGCAGGACTATACCGAATTGCCGTTACAGGTTGAGCAGCTTTCGGCCCGTTGGTTGGCGTTGTCGCCAGTGTTTTCGTTGCGAAATGTATCGCTTCCCAGCCGGGTCGACGGCGAAGATGTACTGCGGATAGGGCATGTTCGCCTGCAGTTAGATTTATTCAATAGTCTACTTAACCGCAGCTTACAATTACGCCATTTAAGTATTGACGGGCTCCAGGGCACGGTGGAAGAGGTCGCTCCCGGTGTCTGGCAGTTGCGCGACTACAGCGCTGGCGCCAAGCAAAATCCCGCGGGTGATTTTGACAAAATTATCGATATTTTACTGTCACTTGATGCTGTCGAGCTGGTCGCGGCGACGTTAAAATTGCATTATTTTGAGGGCTTGGATTACGCCCTGCTGAACGTGGATGAGCTGTCGCTGAGACATTCCGAAGGCTTTCGTCGCGCCACCGTGAAGGCACGTTTTGATCGGAGTAATAAACCGCTACTGGCCATTGTAGAGTCCGTGGGCGACCCCCGGGAGGTTGCGACCTTTGCCGCCAGTGCCTATCTAAAACTTGACGATGTCGATTTCGCCTCCCAGTTGCCGGCGATAAAACCGCTGGGACTCGATTTGCGCTACGCCCAGCTTAGTAGCGAAATCTGGTTGGACTGGCAGCCTGGTGGTGAGGCTGTGTTACAGGGAAAGGTTAGCAGCCCGCTGGTCGATCTGGCGGCTATCAGCGTTGTTTCACCTTTGCCACTGGAGGATTTTGAGGTTCATTTTCGGCTGGAAAAACAGCCTCAGGACCACTGGGCGCTATGGATGCCAAAGCTGCGAGCCCGCTGGCAGGGCGCCGAGATCGGCTTTGATCGGCTGCTGCTAACAGCGAATAGTCAGCATGTCACAGTTGCTTTACCGGCTCTCGAATTACGCGCAAATTTGAGTATTTTGAGTGAAGTTGCGTTATTTGATCCTCGGCTTAATTCGCTACTGCGCACCTTGGCGCCTGCGGGCTGGTTAGACAATGTCCAGCTGCACTTACCGCGATCAGTGCTAGACGATGACGAGTCGGGCACTGCGCCGCTCGATTCACTTTTGTTGCGAAGTAATCTACGGCAGGTGTCGGCCTCGCCATGGAAGGGTGCGCCAGGGGTGGCTGGGCTGAGTGGTTTCATCGAGGTCGGTCGCAGCAACGGATTGATGGATATCGATAGTGATGCATTCTCCCTCAGTTTCCCCAAACTCTATGATCAGCCACTGGCTTTTACCTCAGCTCGGGGTCAGCTGCGCTGGTCGCTGGGAGCCGATAACGTACTAGTCAATAGTGGTCCGGTGTACTTGACCACCGAGCACGGACCGGCGACGGCGCAGTTGGCTCTGGATTTGCCCAAGGTGAAATCGGCGGCGGTCGACCCGTTGATGTCGCTGGCAGTTGGCTTGCAAGAAACCGATACCGGCTTTCGCGACAAGTTTATTCCGACGATTTTAAGCCCTGGTTTGCGCCAGTGGTTAGATAGCAGTATTCGTGGTGGACAGGTGCGCAGTGGCGGATTGCTCTACCGGGGCTCGCTGAACCGTGACGACAAGGCGGGCCAGACCGTGCAGCTGTTTTTCGATGTAGTCGGCAGCGACCTAAATTATCATCCAGACTGGCCGCCATTGACCGACGTTAACGGTTTAGTAGTGGTCGATGATGGCCGTACGGTGGTGAGTACCAGCGCTGCTAGGCTCTATGATATGGTTGTTGAATCGACCGAAATTGAAGTCAACGTACTGGCCCAGGGCGGTCTTTGGCTGACCATTAAAGGCGCCATCAATGGCGCTGCCAGTAGTGCTTTAAAAGTGGTCAATGAAAGCGCGCTGAGGGCTATTGTAGGCCCGGTATTCGAACGCTGGCAGCTCACCGGTACCGCTAAAGCGGTGATCGACTTGGGTATTCCACTAGCTCAACCGTCGTTGGAACCGGTGGTGAGTGTCGACCTAGAGCTGTTCGATACGCTACTCGAACTGCCGGATTATCGACTGCGATTTGTCGATGTCAATGGCCCGCTGCACTACCGCTCGGCCAGGGGTATTTGGACCGATGCGATCAGTGCACAATTTTTTGATCAGCCGCTGCGAGCCAGCGTCAGCCAAGACTCGGACAAGGTGTTGCAGGTTGACGCCAGCGGGCTGATCGATATGGCAGATATAGAGCGCTGGAGCGGACAGCCCGCGATGGGCTTTTTTTCAGGGGCCGGTCTATTCGATGCGCAAGTGTTGGTAATACCGGGTGGCGACAGTACGCTGACGTTGTCTTCTGAACTGCGTGGTGTGGCCGTCGATCTGCCCGCTCCCTATGCCAAAACCGCAAGTCAAGAGCTGCCCTTCGACCTCAAGTTGCCGCTGGCGTCCTCGACAAGGTTGAGTATGGAAGTGGCCCCCTGGGGTCAAATGCAGCTGGACCTCCAGCAGGGGGTTGCGGTTAGCGGGCTATTACAATTTGGCAGCACTGAGTCGGCTTTGAATAGCGACCATGAAGCAGGTTTTTTTAGCGTCGGTGGTGAGATGGCCAATGCCGAACTGCAGCAGTGGCAGCGGGTGCTGCAACAGTATACCAGCGCCGCTAAAGGTCTTGATGCCGACACTACTAGCACTACAGGCACTGTGAGGGAATTGGCTGATACGCTGCTAACTGCCGTTGATTTGCAACCGCTGCCCAGCCTTGCCGTTCGCATCGGGCAATTGACGATTAATCAACTGGATATCTACGGGCAATTATTTGGCCCTACAGTATTGAGTGCGCAGCATCGGAATCAGGCGGACAACAGTCAGGGATTCAATCTCTATAGCGCCGGCGATGGCTGGTATATTAACGCCGAAAATGCGCTACTCAATGGCGCCCTGTTGATTCCCGACAATAGCGCGAATGCCGGCGGTGTCGACCTGCCATTGCAGATTCGTCTGAGTCGTTTTAGCCTGCCCAGTGAAACGGCTAACGCCGCTGCGGCGGTGAGTCCAGACCCCTCCAAACTTAAGGGTTTTACAGCAGACATTCAGGTCGATCAGCTGATGCAGGGGCAGGAAATATTGGGAAATCTGGCTTTTGAGGTGCGGCCCATAGACAACGGTCTGCGGTTTTCCAAGCTGCGCGGCACTATACGTGAGATCGAGATGGCCGCCGGGACTGATAACCAGCTGAGTTGGTGGCGCGACGAGCAGGGCAATCACAGTGCCTTGAGCAGTACCTTCTCTATCGCGGATGTGGGTGATGTTTTGGAACGCTGGAAGTATCAGCGAATCATTGAAAGTGAGTCCGGCAAGTTTGTTGTCGACCTAGCCTGGCCGGGCAGCCCCGATCAATGGCAGTTGCGAGATACCCAAGGCACTGTTGATTTAGGCTTGCGCGAGGGGCGCTTTTTGGAGGGTTCCGACGCGGCTAACGGCACTTTAAAAGTCGTCAGTATTGTCAATCTTGCCGGGGTGCTGAGTTTACAGTCAAACTTTTCCGATTTTTTCAAGAGCGGTATTAGTTTTGATCGGGTTGATGGGCAAATCACGCTCGCCGAGCAACGATTGAGCATTAGTGACGATATCAATATAACCAGTTCTTCCAGTGAGTTTTCGCTGCGTGGGGTGACTGACATGGCGACGCAGTTACTCGATATGGAATTGATAGTGACATTGCCGGTGGCTGGTAACTTGCCTTGGATTGCCGCATTTACCGCAGGTCTTCCGGTTGCAGCCGGGGTATTTGTGGTCAGTAAAATTTTCCAACGGCAGGTGAAAAAGTTCTCCAGCGGCGTCTACGCTATCGTCGGCGATTGGAACAACCCTAAAATGACGCTCAATAAAGTCTTTGGTAATGTCGGTGGCGTAGAAAACGGCCGTCAGCTCGGAACTAACAGCCTCCCGGCGGCAAACGATAGCATTATTGCCGGTGACGGTACCGAGCAAACACTCGGATCAACGCAGACTAAAGTAAAGCTTGCCGCGGAAGATTTACCTGCAGCTGCTGGCTTGGATACTGCAGATTCTGCCGGCACCGTGGATGTGCTGGTACCTGCTGAGCTGACTCCCTAGTCGGCCCCTATTAAACAGCATCTTCTCGGCAGGTTTTACCGCTCACATCGCTAGTCGTTGGCGGCTAGCTCTTGTAGGTAGCGGAATAGCTTTCGAGCGCAGGCTGGGGGTTTGTTGGCATCGCGCTCGCGTTTGGCCTGACCAATGAGCTGACGCAGGTGTTGGCGGTCGGCGTGGGGGTGACGGGCTAATACCTCTTCGGAGGCATTTTGACCGCCGCCCACGAGCTGGTCGCGCCACTCCTCCAGACGATGAAACTCCAGGGTCTTACTGCGGCGACCCTGCTGCAAGTGCTGGTAGGCTCGGTCGATCTCGCCGATATCGATCTTGCGCATGAGTTTGCCGATGTATTGCATCTGCCGGCGAAGCCCCTCTCGATGTTTTATCTTGCGAGCCACAGCAATCGCGTCGGCTAGGGTTTCGTCGGCAATAGGGATGGTGTCAAATTCCCCTTTGGTCAATTTGACGATTGCCTCACCCAGTTTTTGCAGTGCCAGCATCTCCTTTTTTATCGAGGTTTTGCTAGGACCGTCGAAGCCCGCCTCGTTGGGGTCATCCGGGCTGTTGGTGTCGATCATGGGGCGGCTCGTTTAAGTGGTTGCATTAGTTGTTAATGGACTGTCAATGGATAGCGACGACAATGGCGACGACAACAGTGGCGGGCATTGTAGAGGCTCGCAGCGGCTATGCATAGATAAAACCCCATTCGATAAAACCCAAGCATCGATATAGCGTAAACGTCGATAAAAGTTATCATAAATAAAACCAGGTCGCCAACCCGAGAAAAGACATAAAACCGACCACATCGGTAACCGTAGTTAGCGCCACACTGCCGGCGAGGGCGGGATCGATATCCAGCGATTTTAGTACAATGGGTATAGTGGCCCCGGCCAGAGAGGCGGTGATTAGGTTAATCACCATAGCGCCGGCAATAATATAGCCGATTAGCCGATCGTCAAACCAAAAAGCGGCGGCAATAGCCACCACTACCGACCAGCACAGACCGTTCAAAATACCCACTAGCAGTTCCTTATGGATAAGCCAGCGGCTGTTGTGACGGCCGACATGTCCCAGCGCCATTCCGCGAATCACCACGGTCAGCGTCTGCGTGCCGGCAACGCCGCCCATGCTGGCAACAATCGGCATTAGAATAGCCAGTGCCACCACCTTGTCGAGTGCATCTTCAAATAGATTGATGACTGCGGAGGCAATAAACGCGGTAATAAGATTGACCCCCAGCCACAGCGCTCGCCGCGAGGCCGTTTGCATAACCGGGCCGAAGGTGTCTTCGTCTTCATCGAGTCCGGCCATACTCATCAGTGAGTGGTCGGCATCTTCGCGGATAACGTCGACCACATCGTCGATGGTTATTCGGCCTAACAACTTGCCATTGTCGTCGACTACCGGTGCCGATACCCAATCGTGAATCTCAAACAAGTTGGCCACGTCGCTGTCGTGCATGCTGGCAGGTATCGCCTCGACCTCGGTATTCATTATCTCACGAACGGTGGTGCTGGGGTCGCTTACCAATACTCTACGCAGCGGCAATAGGCCGACAAATTGGTCTTGTCTGTTGACCACAAAAATATTCTCGATGATCTCCGGTAGTTCGTCGTGGCGTCGCAGATAGCGCAGCACTACATCCAATGGTGTTTTTGGTCGCACCGTGATGGTGTCGGTATTCATCAAGCCACCGGCGGTATCTTCGGCAAACGAGAGTACTTTTTCAACTCGTAAGCGATCCTGCAAACCCATGGATTGCAAAACGTCCTGAATAACCCGATCCGGTAACTGTTGTAAAATGTCAGCGATATCGTCGGCCTGCAAACCTTCGGTAATGGCGACAACTTCCTCAGTGTCCATTTGCCGAAGAAACTGGCTCTGTATATCGTCGCTGAGGTAGTGGAGTATTTCTCCTTCGTTTTCTAGGTCGACTAACTTCCACATAACCGACCGCGTTTTCGCTGGCGAAGATTCGATTAAGTGGGCGACTTCGGTGGCGGGCAGATTGTTTAGCAAACGTCTCAGTTGGATGAATTTACCGCTGTTGAGGGCTTTGTTTAGCGCATCTAAGTGTGATGGTGGGAGGTCTTTTTCAAGCTTGCTCGGCATATTTTCTCCTCGGCTACCGATGTCAATGAACGTAGTGGTGAACAACCTTGGATAAGCACTATAATGCTATCGTCACCGCTGTAGTTCAGCGTTGCGAACAGCTTGTGTAGACAGGCAGCTATTCTCCCTCTTCAAAATAGTTGTTTATTAATCCGGTGATGGCCTGCAACGCTGCCTGTTGATCGTGCCCGTCAAAGCTGAGGGTCAGCTCGGTGCCCTTGCTGGCGGCCAGCATCATAACAGACATAATGCTTTTTCCGTCGACCAGCTGCCCAGCAGCACCCTCCTTGCCAACTTTAATCTCACAGCCGAAAGCTGATGCAGTTGAGACAAACTTGGAGGCAGCTCGTGCGTGCAGGCCCAATTTGTTGATTATTGTTATCTTGGTTTCTATCATTTTAAGCTCTATGGTTAAAGTCGCTGCAGTTGGTGCATCTCGCGATGCCTTATCTGAACATTCTGGTAGTTAGCGCTAAAATAGTCCGCTAATTTTTCGACCAGATAGACCGAGCGATGTTGACCGCCAGTACAGCCAATGGCAATAGTGATATAGCTGCGATTATTGAGTTCAAAGTGCGGCAGCCATTTTTCTAGATAGGCGGCTATATCATTATACATCTCGCTAACTTCAGGTTGGCTCTGCAAAAATTTGATAACGTCTTTATCTTGTCCGGTTTGGGTGCGCAGCGAGGGAACCCAGTGTGGATTGGGTAGAATACGTATGTCGTATACGATATCGGCATCGACCGGTATGCCCTGCTTAAATCCAAAAGATTGAAATAGAATCGATATCCCGGCACCTTGCTGATCAACGATCCGCAATTTTATGGCGGTGCGCAGTTCATGTAGACTCATAGTAGAGGTGTCGATAGACAGTGTGGCTATCTTGGCTATCGGTTCAAGTATTTTTCGTTCATTGAGAATAGCCTCGCCCAGAGCAGTATTTTTGTTGCTCAGAGGATGTCGTCGGCGGGTCTCGCTGAAGCGTTTTATCAGGCGCTCGTTCTCTGCATCTAGATAAAGTACTTCCAGTTTGTCACCTTGCGGCCACAGCTCTATCAATTCGACGAAGTTTGAAAGGTCATCGCTGGCATTGCGGGCGTCAATACAAATAGCAACGTTGTTATAGTCTCGGGACTGACTGTTCTTTAAGTGAGCTACCAGTTCGGGTATCAGAGAGACGGGCAAATTATCAATACAATAATAGCCTTCGTCTTCCAGCAAGTTTAAAGCGGTACTTTTACCGGAGCCAGAGCGTCCGCTGATAATGACGAGTTTCATTGATGGGCCTTTTTTGCCGCAGTGGGTCGAGCTTAAACTATCGGTAGCAATGCTCCGTGCAGTGCAGCTAGCGGATGGTTAGGCTTCAGTGGCAATGTTGTACAAGCTGTCACTGTCGCCAGTATCCCTTAGCTTTTGACAATAGTCTGGATTGCTAAATTTTTCTGCCAGTGTTGCCAGCACTTGTAAATGTTCGTCCTGGGCTTGTTCAGGAACCAGCAATACAAATAACAAATCAACCTTTTCACCATCGATGGCATCGAAGTCAACTGGATGGTTCAGTTTTACCAAGGTGCCAATCGTGTGGGTACAATTGTGTACTCGACAATGCGGTATGGCAATGCCCTGTCCCAGACCGGTACTGCCCAGGCGCTCCCGGGACAGTAGTTTGTCGAACAGCTCCAGCGGATTTAGAGACGGTATATCATCGCAGATAACCTGTGCGATGTTCTCCAAAACGCGTTTTTTACTATTTCCCGGCACGCCGTTTAGGGTTCGTGCCGGGTTTAGAAAGGTATGTAGTGGTATTAATGCCATGGTATAAAAAATAATATGAGAGTAATAAAAAATTGCCTGATCAAGCTACGTTCTAAATAAACGACGATAGACTAATTCGGCAACAACGGCTAACGGGTGTTGGCGCCCTGCTTACGATCGAGTGTTTTTTCTTTGTATTTTATCAATTGGCGGTCAAGTTTGTCGGTCAGAAGATCGATCGCCGTATACATGTCGTCTGACTCGCAAGTGGCGAATAGGTCAGCACCAGCAACATGAATCGAAGCCTCAGCTTTTTGGATCAATTTCTCCACAGAAAGGGTTACATCGATAGTTGTAATGGGGTCGAAGTGTCGCTGCAATTTGGACAGCTTTTCGTCGACATAGCGTTTCAGGGCAGAGCTTAGATCGACATGATGTCCGCTAATGTTAATGTGCATTTCTTACTCCTTTTGCTGAATGAGAACTTCTACAGATTTACCTTTAGCTACCGCTAAGGTTGTCGGCGGTGGGCTTATAGGCTGTTATATAAGCCTTTTGCGCTCATTGGACGGCGGTATCAGCAGTGATTCTCTGTACTTCGCTATTGTTCTGCGCGCGACTTTAATCCCTTGATCACTGAGTACCGCTGTAATTTTACTGTCACTTAACGGTTTTTTTGGATTCTCTGCGGCTACTAATTTTCTAATCAAGGCCCTGATTGCCGTGGAGGAGCATTCGCCACCGCTATCGGTATTGACATGGCTTGAGAAAAAATATTTTAGCTCAAATATCCCTCGAGGAGTGTGCATGTACTTTTTGGTAGTAACCCGGGATATAGTCGATTCATGCATTTCTACCGCTTCGGCGATATCGTGCAAGACCAAGGGTTTCATTGCCTCGTCGCCGTAGTCGAGAAAACCGCGCTGATGGCTTACGATTTTGCTGGCAACTTTCATTAGGGTTTCGTTTCTACTTTGCAGACTTTTTAAAAACCACCGCGCCTCCTGCAAATTGTCGCGTAAATAGTTGTTGTCGTCACTATTGTCTGCCCGTTTTACCATGGCGGCATAATCAGTATTTATGCGCAACTTGGGTGCAATATCGGGGTTCAGTTCGACCACCCAGCGGCCTTTCATTTTTTTTACAAATACATCGGGAACAATATATTCCGCCGAGTTGGGCGCAATATCTTCTCCGGGGTTCGGGTTTAGGGTTTGGATGAGGGTCAGCGCTTGTTTAAGCTCATGCTCTTTCAATTTGCAGCGGCGCATTAGTTGAACGTAGTCGCGGGAGCCCAGCAGAGCAATATGGTGTTCTATGATGTGCATGGAAACGTCTAGCCAAGGCGTATCGGGACTCAGCTGGCGCAGCTGTATTAGTAGGCAATCCTGCAGATCAAGCGCGGCGACACCGGCTGGGTCAAACTGTTGAATACGGTGCAGAACCGCGATTATTTCATCGAGCTCGATTTCAGCGTTGTCAGCGACCATACTCGAGTGAATATCTTCAGGTGTTAATGTTAGTCGCCCGTTGTCGTCAATGGTGTCAATTATGGTCATGCCAATAACGCGATCGGTATCGGAAAAACGGGTTAAGTTGAGCTGCCAGTTAAGATGATCTTGTAGTGACTCACTGGCGCTGTTATGCCCACTAAAATCGAGATCACTATCCCCAGAGGGCGTATTTGATGAAGCGCTGCCACTGGTTTGATAGACATCGTCCCACTGCGTGTCCACTGGCAGATCTTCTGGGATACTGTCTTGCCACTCACTGTCAGCGGTAGCTTCTACCGACTCCTTAGTATCAACCTTTTGCTCAGTGTTTTGGCTGAGGTCAATGAGTTGCTCGCGATTTTCATTGTCGGTGGTGACGGTATTGTCGGCTTCGATTTCGTCGCCGGCATCGAGCATGGGGTTGCTGTCTAGGGCCTGTTGTATTTCCTGTTGCAAGTCTAGAGTCGAAAGCTGTAGCAGCTTGATCGCCTGTTGCAACTGAGGCGTCATAGTGAGCTGCTGGCCAATTCTGAGTTGTAGCGTTTGCTTCATAGACTGGACTATAGGCGTTAGGACGGTGGTAAATCTGACCGCGTATCAAGCCTGTATATGAGAAAATGCTGCAGGGTTGACTAATAAGTACGTTGGCGGACGCTGTTTTTCAATGAATCTGAGTATTATCGATAGCCACTAGTTTAGCTTTCAGAACAGTCCCTTGCAATGTTTATACCGATTTTGTAAAAGCTTTGCTGTGGGGTGTCTATCAGAGTTCAAATTGATGGCCCAAGTAGATGTCTCGGACTTTCTGGTTGCTGAGTACGGCGCTGGCATCGCCCTCGCAAATGATGTGACCTTCACCAACAATATAAGCTTTTTCGCAAATATCCAGTGTTTCCCTGACATTGTGATCAGTGATTAGAACCCCAATACCCATATCCTTTAAGTGGTTAATAATTCCCTTTATATCGCCGACAGAAATTGGGTCAACACCGGCAAAAGGCTCGTCGAGTAATATAAACGCGGGTTCAGTGGCTAGCGCCCGGGCAATTTCTACGCGTCTACGCTCTCCTCCAGACAGTGCCATACCGCGACTATCGCGAATATGAGTGATATGAAATTCCTGTAGCAAATGCTCCAGCTTATCTTTTCGCTGGGCTCGATTGAGCTCACTGCGGGTTTCTAGAATGGCGTAGATATTGTCGGCAACCGTTAGTTTGCGGAAAATGGAGGCCTCTTGCGGAAGATAGCCGATCCCAGCGCGCGCGCGGCGGTGCATTGACATGCCGGTGAGGTCAGTGTCATCCAGCGTGATCTGCCCGCGGTCAGCGTCGACAATACCGACAATCATGTAAAAACAGGTGGTTTTACCGGCACCGTTGGGGCCCAGTAATCCAATAACTTGGCCGCTGCTGACTTGTAGCGATACATCCTGCACCACCGCCCGGCCCTTATAAGACTTGCCGAGGTTAGATGCTGTTAAAAGTGCCATTAGGGTTTGTTTTCCGTAGCGGTGTTAGTGTCTTCGCTAGCGCTGGGTTCGAAGACAATTTTTACTGTCGAAGAGCGGTCGTCGGCACCGGAGGCCGATATTTGCTCGGTGGCGGCATTGTAGAGAATGGTATCACCGTTGACGGTTGACCCCTGTTGGCTGATGGTGGCTGCTCCTGAGAGCTGCAGCGTATCATTGGCAGGGGTGTAGATAATTTCTTTTGCCTTAGCACTGACCGGTTCTTTGTCACGGCTAGCTTGCTGGCTGAAGGAGGCGAGATCGCCCTTGGCCTCCACTCGCGTCACTCTGGACTGTGCGCGGATAATGGTAATGCTGTGTCCTCTGATTTGCCGAGAGCCCTGGGTCACCAAAACATTGCCGCTCAACTCGGTTTTTTCTTCACCATTTTCCAGCGGCGTTTGAATAAATTTGTCGGCATCTTCAATGACAATTTTTTGTAGTCTGTCTGCAGGCAGAGCGGCAAGGGGTGCAGATAACAGTATCAACAACAGCATCGATAGCGAGGCCGCCAGCTTAGCTAGCAGCGGTTGTCGGCTAGAGCGGTGCATCATAGTGGCCTCTAATATTGCCTGTCATTACTATTTCCTTTGATCGCAGGTCGGCCTGCATGCCGCCGGATGTTATCACGCCGCCGGCGGTGACTAGACTAACAGGGCTCTGGGTTTTAGCAATTTTTTTGTCGGCGACAATATCCAAGCGCTCGGTTGTTAACAAGGTATTGCCGTCCGCGGTGCGTATATCGACACTATCGTGCAGTTCAATGAGATCACTGTGGGAGTAGGCGGTGGCGCTAGCGGCTGTTGCCTGCCAGGTTTTTACTCCTGCGGTAAATAGATCAAGTTGTGGGTTATGTATTATTGAACTGTCTTTCGTGGGTTGGTGGCTGACTGCGTCGCCGGTTATGTAGACGCTGAGTTCGCCATTATTATCAAAATTGTGATTTTGCACGCCGTTGAGGTAGTACGCCGGGCGCTGTTGCTGGCTCGGTTGCTCAGTGGCCCGCGGCAGGCTTACGGTACCGGATAGGGACAGCAATAAATAGAGCATGGCCATGGCGGAGACGATAGCGATAACGGTATTGGCGGTGGGCAGTTTGATAAAATTCATGTGCTACATTATATCCATCAACAAGTGCTACTCAGAGGTAGTGTTGCCAGGCTTGGCTGAGTTTGCCCTGCGCTTTCAGTAGAAACTCGCAGGCTTCTCTGACAGCGCCGTTGCCGCCACGGGCGCTGGTGATCCAGTCGGCGTGTTCAGCGACAAAGGCGTGACCATCGGCCACGGTGATTCCCAGATGCGCATGGCGTATCGCCGCTAGATCTGGCAGGTCGTCGCCCATGTAGGCAATATGTTCGCTGTCTATGTTCAGCATGGCACTCATTTCTTTGAGTGCCACTAGTTTGTCTTCGCGTCCCTGGACAAGATGCTTTATGCCCAGATTGTCCGCTCTGCGCTGCACCAGCGCCGATGTCCTTCCGGTGATAATGCCGACTTCGATACCGTTGCGTTGCAACATCTTAATACCTTGGCCGTCGAGGGTGCTAAACGCTTTCATTTCGTCGCCGCTATTGGAGAAATACAGCTTGCCGTCGCTCAGTACCCCGTCGACGTCTAAAATTAGCAGTTTGATGTTCGCGGCTTTTGCTAGTAGTTCATCCATAAATAAAAAGTCTCGATGGCTGTGCTGGCGCAATGTTAATACTCAGGCGACCCCCGCCTTTAGCAGATCGTGAATGTGGACTGCGCCAACGGGGCGCTGCTGTTCGTCGACGGCGACCAAAACGTTGATTTTGCGCTGGTCCATGATGGCCAGTGCTTCTGCGGCCAACATATCGGCGGTGACGGTTTTACAATGCGCGGTCATGACTTCGGTAATTACGGTGGTATGAATATCGAGACTTTGATCGAGGGCGCGGCGCAGGTCGCCGTCGGTAAAGATACCCAGCAATCGGCCCTGCTGATCGACGATGGTAGTCATGCCCAGTTTTTTGCCGGTTATTTCAACCAATGCTGCGCTCAATACTGTATCGGGGCCTACTGTGGGTAGCTGTTCGGCGCTGTGCATGACGTCGGCAACCTTCAATAGCAGTTTGCGTCCGAGGGTGCCGCCTGGGTGGGAAAAAGCGAAATCTTCGGCGGTAAACCCTCTCGCTTCGAGCAGCGCCATCGCTAGGGCATCGCCCATTACCAGCGACACTGTGGTGCTCGAGGTGGGAGCCAGGTCCAGTGGGCAGGCCTCCTCTAATACGCTCACGTCGAGATTAACGTCGGCGGCATTGGACAAAACCGAGTCTGAATTTCCGGCCATACTAATAATAGGGGCCCGCATGCGTTTGAACAGCGGTAGCAAGGTGACGATCTCTGCCACATTGCCGGAATTCGACAGCGCCAGCACCACATCGTTGCTGGTAATCATACCGAGGTCGCCGTGGCTGGCCTCCGCCGGGTGCACAAACATAGCTGGGGTGCCGGTGCTGGCCAAAGTGGCGGCGATTTTAGTGGCGATATGGCCAGACTTGCCCATGCCGGTGACCACTATGCGTCCTTTGCAGGCGAGCATAATTTGGCAGGCGCGTTCGAATTCATCGCCGATACGATCCAGCAATTGGGTAACTGCATCGCGCTCCATACGGATAGTGCGAAGGGCGGTGTCTTTGAAACGGGACTCGGACATATAATTCACTGTTGCGGTTAGTGTCGATGATTCACTGCTGGGCCGCTGGTCAGCGGCTGACTAGAATAAGACGGTAAAATACAAGCCATAGGCTAGCAGTAGTAGTAGACCTTCGAGCCGGCCAATAGTGCTGGTAGTACAGCCACTGGTAGGCGAGTCCATATGTCTATTCGCCCACAGTTTGTGGCACAGGGCAATGGCTGCAAGCAGCAAGGTGATGGCTGTCATCGCTGCGTAGTCGCGGGTAAATACGTCGCTGTCTAGTGTCGGTGGGTTGATCAGCGCCGGCATGGACATGACCGCTAACAGGTTAAACAGGTTGGAGCCGACGATATTACCTAGCGCGATATCGTGATGTCCCTTTAAGGCGCTGGCAACAGTGGCGGCCAGCTCCGGCAAACTGGTGCCAATGGCAACAACGGTAAGGCCGATAACAAGCTCGCTGACGCCCAGCGCAGAGGCGATATCCTTGGCTCCTGCTACCAGCACATGAGAGCTGATCATTAACAATACCAGGCCAATAAAAAACAGCTTCCACGCGCTGCGGTTGGAAATGTCAGGGATTTGTTCGAGGTCGGCCTCTTGCTCCTCATTGGGCAGGTGTGCCTGGCAGGTCACCAGATAATAAAAAATAGCCGCTAATCCCGTCAGTAGCAATAATCCGTCGATGACGCTGAGTTCGTTGTCATAAAGCAGCAGGCCGGCCCCTAGGGTGGCGCCAATCAATAGTGGAAATTCGCGTTTTAATAGTCCAAAGCGAATCGGAATAGGGGCTACAAGTGCAGTGATTCCGAGCACCATTCCGACGTTGGCAAGATTTGACCCTATTGCATTACCAACTGCCAGCTCGCTGGCATCCTCTAGAGCTGCGCTTATGGCGACCAGAATTTCCGGTGCGGAGGTGCCTAGCGCGACCACTGTCAGACCTATCGTGATTGGTGCCATGCCGAGGTTGCGGGCGATGCCAGCCGCTCCAGTAACGAAGCGGTCGGCGCTCCAAATAAGCCCAATAAAGCCGATAATGATAGCGAGAATTGCTGTAATCATACATTACCTAATTGTACGTAAAAATACCTTGTCTACCGGGCCGCCCTGATCTACTGGGCGCCTGTGCAGATGCTGCCTGAAAAATTTATACTAACCCAGAGCTTCCACCCTAAACCCTAGATCTATGCTGCAAGGCACTTGCCCCGGGTCCTTTAGGAGCCCCATGGGGTAACGGGTCGGCAGGCCTCTGCGGCCAGTGGCAAGCTGATGCCGTTATTGTTTGGGTTACTGTCTTGTTGGGCTCTTGCGGGCCGGCAACTGTTCTGCGCCGAGCATTATATAGAGGTTTTTGCCGAAATGCCTAGTGTGATCGGCCATTTCACGGACGCGGCGGCCAGCGCTGTGCAGTTTTTTATATTAACGGTTTTATCACTTCGACTTCTTCGATACATTGGCGGCAGCGGCGCACTGAGGGTCTGAAGGTTTGTCTTGGGATCTATTTCGTCCTATCCTATGTCTGATTCAATCGATCATCAATGTGGGAACGTGTGTTATGAAATTCGTTAACTTTTTTACCCGGCCGCTCGCTATGTCACTGTGTGTGGCACTGTTAGCAGTATCTGCCTTTAGCGGCGCTGCCCGCGCTGAGGACGCTGTGCAAGATGCTGTTCAGGATACCGCCAAAGACCCCGTCAAGGCAGTTACCGAGGTCATCGCGAAAGATGTTGCAGAGGGTTCTGCTGAAGTACTGGCGCCGGCTAGCGCGCATCAGGTGTTGGAGGTGACGACAAAAAAGCTAATGCGAGTTATCACTGAGGCGCAACAATACTACGACACTGACCCGGAGCGCTTTTATGTCGAAATTGAGACGCTGCTCAACGAGGTTGTTGATTTTAACGGCTTTGCTCGCGGCGTAATGGGTAAATATGCCAGTAAAAAAGCCTACCAAGCGCTTAAAACAAAGGAAGAAAAGCTGGCGTTCAGGGCACGTATGGCTCGGTTCAGTGATGTTTTTAAAGAGGGCTTGGTCAAAACCTATGCCAAGGGCTTGTTGGCCTTCAACGGCAACAGGATTGACGTATTACCCCCTGAGACCGACGCCCCTGCACAAGGCAGTGTGACCGTTGTGCAGCATATATATGGTGAGGCAGCGACTCCCTATGTGGTCAGCTATAAAATGCGTCAAGACCAGGATGCGCAGTGGAAGTTGCGCAATTTGACTATCGAGGCGATCAACTTAGGTATTATCTACCGCAGTCAGTTTTACTCGGCGGCAAAGCGTTACGACGGTGATATTGACCAAGTCATTGACGGTTGGTCGGTCGATCCTAGCGGTCAATAGCCCGCGTAATCATGCAGTAGCGATCTGTACTCGACCTCGCTATCAGGATCTGTGAGCGGCGGTGCTTTGAGCCCATTTCAGAGAGCTCGCGCCGCGCCGATCGCCTCTCGCTATTATTTGGTGAACTACGTACAATCCCCGCCCTACAGTCGATTAATGCAGGCAGTGCTCTGCCAGCATTAATTGAGCACCCGTTAGCTCGCTGCCGGGTATACAAATCATCGTTTATCTTTGGAGCTGTTGTTATGCAACCCGAACAAGTAAAGCAAATATTGCTTGCGCATTTACCCGGTTGCGACGTTGATGTCGCAGGCGAGGGCAGTCACTACAATGTCACCGTGATTGGAGATGTTTTCGAGGGCCTCAACGCGGTCAAGCGCCAGCAGTTAGTCTATGCCGGTCTCAATCAATATATTGCCGATGGCAGTATGCACGCGGTCAATATGAAAACCTTCACCCGAGATCAATGGGCGCAGCAGTGATCGGTGGCAACAGTGACCGATAGCAATGTTTTGGCTTTGAATTTTAATGCAGTGAGTGTGAGTGATGGATAAATTATTAATCAGTGGTGGCGTTAGGCTAGAGGGGGAGATTCGCATTTCCGGCTCGAAAAATTCAGCGTTGCCCATTCTCGCAGCAGCGTTGTTGGCTAATGAGCCGGTAACGATTCGAAATCTGCCGCACCTGCACGATGTGACAACGATGATCGCCCTGCTGCGCTGCATGGGGGTTGATATGATAATCGATGAGACCCTCAGTGTTGAAGTCAACGCTAGCACTATATCTGAACTGACCGCGCCCTATGAGTTGGTGAAAACCATGCGCGCCTCAATTTTGGTGCTCGGTCCGCTGTTGGCACGTTTTGGGGAAGCCAATGTCTCCTTCCCCGGCGGCTGTGCTATTGGCAGTCGACCGGTCGACATTCACTTAAAGGGCTTTGAGGCGCTCGGTGCCACGGTTGAAGTTGACGACGGTTATATCCGCGCCAAGGTCGACGGACGGCTCAAGGGCGCCCACATCCTAATGGACACAGTGACTGTTGGGGGTACCGAAAATATTATGATGGCCGCGGTGCTGGCTGAGGGGCGCACGGTACTGGAAAATAGTGCCCGGGAGCCTGAGGTGGTCGATCTTGCGCTATGTCTGATTGCGATGGGTGCCAAAATCACCGGTCATGGCACTGCTACGATTACCATAGACGGCGTCGAGTCACTGCACGGCTGTGACTATACAGTGATGCCCGACCGCATCGAGACGGGCACCTATCTGGTGGCCGCTGCGGCTACCGGTGGCCATATTAAGTTGAAAGATACCAGCAGCGAGTTTCTCGAAGCGGTTATTGTCAAGCTGGAGGAGGCCGGTGCCACCGTCACTAGCGGTGACAACTGGATCGATCTTGATATGCAAGGGCGTCGCCCACAGGCAGTCAATATTCGAACCGCGCCCTATCCCGGTTTCCCTACTGACATGCAGGCTCAGTTTACGGCGATGAACGCGATTGCTGTGGGTACTAGCAGGGTCACCGAGACCATTTTCGAAAATCGGCTGAACCAAACTCAGGAAATGAACCGCATGGGGGCCAATATTGTCATCGAGGGTAATACCGCGATTATTACCGGTGAGGAGACGCTGCAGTCGGCTCCGGTTATGGCAACCGACTTGCGGGCGTCAGCCAGTTTGGTGATCGCCGGACTGGTGGCAAAAGGCGATACTATTGTCGATCGTATCTACCATATTGACCGTGGTTACGAGTGCATCGAGGAAAAATTTCAGTTGCTGGGGGCGAAGATCCGGCGCCTGCCGGACTAGCCTGAACTGACTTTGGGGGCCGGGCGTCCCCACGGCTACAGAGAATAGCCATTAAGATGGCGTTAATACGTATCAAGATAGAATTATTATGGATCAAGAAATTGTTATCGCTCTGACCAAGGGGCGGATATTGAAAGAAACCCTACCGCTGTTTGCGGCGGCGGGTATCGAACCCCTAGAAGATATCAGCAAAAGTCGAAAATTGATTTTTGAAACCAGTGCTCCCGGCGTGCGACTGCTGGTGATTCGCGGTTCCGATGTGCCGACTTATGTTAAGCACGGGGCTGCTGATATGGGTGTTTCCGGCAAGGATATGTTGCTGGAAGCCGACGGTGCTGACCTCTACGAGCCCTTGGATTTGAATATTGCCAAGTGTCGGTTGATGACCGCCGGGCTGGTGGGTAAGCCTTTGCCTCAGGGCCGTGTTCGTATCGCTTCAAAATTTGTTAACATCGCCAAGCGCTATTGTGCGGAGCGCGGTTTGCAAGCCGATGTTATCAAGCTCTACGGGGCCATGGAGTTGGCGCCACTGATGGATTTGGCAGATTTGATTGTCGATATTGTCGACACCGGCAATACCTTAAAAGCCAACGGCATGGAGCCGCTAGACCTCATTGCCAATGTCAGTTCGCGACTAGTGGTTAATCGCGCAGCGATGAAGCGCAAATACAGCCGAATTCAACAGCTAGTCGATGCGCTGTCTGGCGCAGTAGCCGCCAATAGCGCTAAGGGTGTTTAGATGTCTGAATTAATTATTCCGCTATTGCAGGCTAATAGCCCCGACTTTGCCGCCAAATTAGATGCTTTGCTGGCTTGGGAATCGGTATCGGACCCTGCGGTAGTCACTGCGGTAGAAGAGATTGTCACGTCAGTAAAACGCCGAGGTGATGCTGCGGTACTCGAATACACTGCCAAGTTTGACGGCGTAGAATTCGCCAGTGCTGAGCAGTTGGAGCTTTCTAGCGAGCAGATACAGGGCTCGCTGGCGCTTATTAGTGAACAGCAGCGTGCGGCACTGGAGAGCGCGGCGCAGCGAATTCGCGATTATCACCAGCGACAGTTGCAGACCTCTTGGTCTTATACCGAGGCTGACGGTACTGTGCTGGGGCAGCAAATTACCGCTTTAGAGCGAGTGGGTGTCTATGTGCCCGGCGGTAAGGCAACCTATCCCTCGACAGTATTGATGGATGTTATTCCGGCAAAAGTTGCCGGTGTCGATGAAATTATTATGACCAGCCCCACACCCAGTGGCGAAATGGACCCCATTGTATTGGCGGCGGCGGCTATCGCCGGTGTCGATCGCGTGTTTTGCCTGGGTGGCGCTCAAGCTATTGCGGCACTGGCTTTTGGCACCCAGACCATTCCCCGAGTTGATAAAATCGTCGGCCCCGGCAATATCTATGTCGCTACGGCCAAGCGCAGCGTGTTTGGGCAAGTCGGTCTCGATATGATCGCTGGTCCCTCGGAAATCATGGTGATTTGCGACGGGATGACTGACCCCGATTGGGTCGCTATGGACTTATTTTCCCAGGCCGAGCACGACGAGCAGGCGCAGTCTATTTTGGTCTGTCCGGACGCGGCTTTTATCGAGCGGGTCAGAACGAGTATCGACAAGCTGCTGCCAACACTGGAGCGGCAGGCTATAGTCAGGGCATCGCTGAGTGCGCGAGGGGCAATGATTAAGGTCGACGACTTGGCTCAGGCGGTAGAGGTGTGTAATCGCATAGCCCCTGAGCACCTAGAACTGTCGGTGGAACAGCCGGAATTGCTATTGCCGCATATTCGCCACGCTGGGGCTATTTTTATGGGACGCTATACCTCCGAGGCGCTGGGAGATTACTGCGCCGGTCCCAATCATGTGCTGCCGACTTCGGGCACGGTCAGGTTTTCTTCGCCGCTGGGTGTTTACGATTTTCAAAAGCGCAGCTCGGTTATCCACTGCAGTGCGCAAGGTGCTTCAGAGCTGGGTAAGATTGCCTCGGTACTGGCTCGCAGCGAAGGGCTTACCGCCCACGCGCGGGCGGCGGAATATCGTATTAAAAAGCCCAGTTAGGCTCCTGAGGGCTGCAGGTCAGCTGACTCTTGGGCACGCGGTCGGGCGCCGAGTACTGCCATAAGGCTGAATTCGACACCGTCGCGGACAATATCGATGGAAACTTTCTGTCCCGGGCGGGAGGTTTCGACAAATTGCATTGCCGCCTCCATGGTTTGCCGGCTATTTCCTACCGGTCGGCCGTTGATTTTTATTATAATATCGTTAGCTATCAAGCCACTTTGAGCGGCTGGGCTACCGGGGTCGGTACTGGTGACTATCATGGCAATGTCCACCGAGAGCTGGCTGTCTATAGACTGCTGGTCGGACAGTGGCCGGACATCGACATGAATTCCCAGCCAGCCGCGAATTACTTCGCCGTACATCACTAGATCCGACATGATGCCTACCGCAAGATCCGAGGGGATGGCTAGGCCTATGCCTTGGGACCCGCCGTCTTTACTGAATATAAGTGTGTTGATTCCCAGTAAATAACCTCTAGCATCAATTAAGGCACCGCCAGAATTGCCGGGATTGATTGCGGCATCGGTTTGGATATAATTCTCGTAGGTATTAAGATTAATACCGTAGCGGCCAGTGGCGCTGATAATACCCTGGGTTACCGTGTGTCCAAATCCATAGGCGTTGCCAATAGCCAGTACGACGTCGCCAATCATTGCCTGGGAGGAGTTGCCTAGAGGAATA
>JBLHLU010000024.1:0-22875 GCA_047623385.1 Paraglaciecola psychrophila | reverse complement strand
TCGCTACGGCCCCGCTCTCAAAGTACCGCTGGCTACGCTACTGCTGTTTTTTTCTGCAGCCACCAGCGCTTCCATCGATGACACGATTAACCATTTTGTACAGCCGCTAACTAACATAGTATCTAACTTTATCTTCTTTAAGGTAGCGATTTTTGGCGCCCAATTACCGCTTATTGTGTTGTGGTTGATAGTGGCGGCGGGATTTTTTACGGTTTATTTGGGTTTTATCAATATCCGCGGCTTTGGTCACGCCCTCAAGCTGGTGCGCGGCGACTTTGATAACACCAGTCATCGCGGCGAAGTCAGCCACTTTCAGGCGCTGGCGACTGCGGTGTCGGGCACCGTGGGTATCGGTAATATTGGCGGTGTTGCGATTGTTATCAGTATCGGCGGTCCCGGCGCGGTATTTTGGCTATTGGTGGCGGGATTTTTAGGTATGTCGACTAAGTTTGCCGAGTGTTTGCTGGGGGTTAAGTACCGCAAGGTCAATGCTGACGGCTCCGTCTCCGGCGGCCCTATGTACTATTTAGAAGCGGCTTTTCGCCTGCGCGGGCTGCCGCAGTTGGCCAAACCGATGGGCCTGTTTTATGCCGCTGCCATTGTTATCGGCTGTCTGGGCATTGGCAATATGTTCCAGTCCAACCAAGCCTTTCAACAGTTTGTATTTGTCACGGGCGGCGAGCAGAGTTGGTTTGTCGATCGCGGTTGGCTATTTGGCCTAGCCATCGCAGCGGTGGTTGGTTTTGTGATAATTGGTGGCATAAAGTCCATCGCCAAGGTGACCAGTAAGTTGGTACCGTTTATGGCCATCGCTTATATGTTGGGAGCAGTGATTGTTATCGCTCTCAATGCCGACCAGCTGCCCTGGGCCCTGCGGGCCATTGTTAGCGAAGCGTTTAACCCCCAAGCCACTGTCGGCGGCATGTTGGGGGTGATGATTATGGGCTTTCAGCGGGCGGTATTTTCCAATGAGGCGGGTATTGGCTCGGCGGCTATTGCTCACTCAGCGGTGCGTACCGAGCAGCCGGCTACCGAAGGTTTTGTAAGTTTGTTAGAGCCGTTCCTCGATACCATGGTTATTTGTACACTGACCGCACTGGTTATTTTGACCACGGTCTACCAGCCCGGTATGAGCAGCGAGGGTATTCAAGGGGTCGAGTTAACCTCACAGGCCTTTGCCAGCACCCTCAGTTGGTCGCCAATACCACTGTCGTTTATTGCCATATTGTTCGCTTTTTCAACGATGATCTCCTGGTCTTATTATGGAATGAAGGCATGGACTTATATCGTTGGGGAATCGCGGCTCGCTGAAAATGCGTTTAAAACAGTTTTTTGCGCCTTTGGCGCGCTGGGTTGTTCCATCGAGTTGAGCGCGGTATTGGATTTCTCCGACGCCATGGTGTTTGTGATTGCACTGCCCAATATCATCGGACTTTATATGCTGGCACCGGTGGTCAAAGCTGAACTGCAGGCCTATCAATTGCGCCGGCAGAGCCAGACAACGGACCTGGCCAGAGACTGTTAAGCGACAGCTGCCGGCGGGCGACCGGTTATTTTCTGCAGCTCGGATATTAACACCACAGGCTGCGACGCTTGGCTAAGGTGTGTGATTTAGCCTTACATCGCTGCCATGCTGTGAAGTTAGAACCTGGCTGCTCATAGTCAGGTAATGCAGAAAATAAGCCTTCGCAAGGTCACCACGCCACGCCACACAACACCGTACTACAGCGCAAAAAATAGGGCGCAAGAACACAGCGCTATCAGACTGCTGCGGCCAATTCACTGGCTTGATTAATGGCCTGCTTGGCATCCAACTCGGTGGCCTCATAGGCCCCGCCAATCAAACTTAAACTCAAGTCACTATCACTGAGCTGGTCGTACAGTTCTCGCAGTGGGGTCTGACCGGCGCAGACAATAATGGTGTCAACTTCGAGTACCTGGGGCAGATGATTAAGCAAAATATGCAGGCCGTCGTCGTCTATTTTTAGGTACTCAACGGCATTGAGCATTTTAACATTGCGCCGGGCCAGCGACATCCGATGGGTCCAGCCGGTAGTCTTGCCCAGACCACGACCCACTGGGGTCGATTTGCGCTGAATTAGCGTCACCTCGCGCTCGTTGCTCTCAACTACCGGCTCGACACCGGTCACGCCGCCCCGGGGATGGTTGTCAAAGTCGACTCCCCACTCCCGTGCAAACACCGCTTTGTCCAGTGCTGCCGACGTGCCCTGGTGCAGTATTAATTCTGCTACGTCGAAACCAATACCGCCGGCACCCAAAATAGCCACCCGTTTACCCACTGGCACGTTGCCGTTGATTACATCGATATAACTGACCACCTTGGGGTGATCGATACCTTCTATAGCGGGCCTGCGCGGTTCTATACCGGTGGCGATAACCACGTCGTCAAAGCCGCCGGTGCGCAATTGCTCGGCGTCGACCCGGGTATTGAGGCGCAATTCGATATGGTGCAGCTCGATCATGCGATTGAAATAGCGAATGGTCTCGTCAAATTCTTCTTTACCGGGAATTTTCCGAGCCAAATTAAACTGACCGCCAATGCCATCACTGGAGTCAAATAGGGTCACCCGGTGGCCGCGCTGGGCGGCGATGGTCGCATAGGCCATGCCAGCGGGACCAGCGCCGACCACCGCCACTTGTTTGACCTGGCTGGTGGGTAAGTAGTTTAACAAGGTCTCGTGGCAGGCTCGCGGGTTGACCAGACAGCTCACCTCCTGCCCCGTAAAGGTATGGTCTAGGCAGGCCTGGTTGCAGGCGATACAGGTATTGATTTCGCTTTCGCGGCCCTCCAGCGATTTGAGAATAATCTCTGGGTCGGCCAGCATCGGCCTAGCCATCGATATCAGGTCAGCTTCGCCACTGGCCAATACCTGCTCGGCGGTTTCCGGCATATTGATGCGATTGCTGGTAATAGTAGGGATGCTGATTTCTCGAGCGAGCCGCCCGGTTACACTAGTAAAGGCCGCTCGGGGCACTCGGGTCGATATGGTCGGTACCGCGGATTCGTGCCAAGTGAAATGGGTACTCATAATGTTGGCACCGGCGGCCTCGATGGCCTTGGCCAGGGTTACCACTTCGGGCCAAGACATACCGCCCTCCAGCATATCCATAGCGGCGATACGAAAAATCAGAATAAAGTCGTCGCCTACTGCCGCCCGCACGCGTTTGACTACTGCCACCGGAAAACGCATACGGTTCTCGTAGTTACCGCCCCAGCGATCGCTGCGCTGATTGGTCTTCTCTACCAAAAATGTGCTCAGTAGATAGCCGGCAGAACCGATAATCTCGACCCCGTCGTAGCCCGCTTCCCGGGCTCGACTGGCGCAATTGGCAAAGTCAGCGAGCTGTTTTTCGATGCCCTCTTCATCCAGCGCATTGGGGGTGAGTGGTGAGATACGGGACTTCACCGCGGAGGGCGCAACGGCGTTGGCAGATCGAGCCAGGGGACCTGCATGCAGGATCTGCATGCAGATCTTTACCTCAGGCGCTACCGCGTGTACTGCATCCGTGACGGTTTTGTGGGTGGCGGCTTCCGCTGCGGTAGACAGCTTGGCGCCGCCACCTTCTTCATTGGGCGAGATACCGCCGGTGATAATCATGCCAACGCCGCCCACTGCGCGCTCGGTAAAATAGGCCGCTAAGCGCTCGAAGCCGCCCTCAGCAGATTCTAGGCCAGTGTGCATTGAACCCATAATGGCGCGATTCTTGATTTGGGTAAAACCCAGGTCCAGCGGCGAGAATAGTTTCGGGTAGCGGTCTAGTCCAGTCATGGTTATTGCCTTATTGTTCTTCGGAGTGCGTTGGCGGGCAGTGTAAAAATTCAGAGCAGAGTTTCTACGATTCGTCGATCGAGGTCAAATCTTCGAGGTGCAGTGCCGCATCAAATCGGTCGGTGTGCAGCAACTGGTTTGGGCGGGGGGTAATAGCTAGACAGCTCAGCTGAAAATACCTATCGATCACCAGCGTGAAACCGGTCTATCTTATCGGTTGAGTATGGCTTTGCGGTCATAGCGGTGACGTGAAGCGCTCGGTGACTGTATTGACGGGCTCTATGCCCCAGGGCGAGCTCAGGGTCTGGCTCGCTGCAAGTCAGTGTTGGCTAGGGTGTACTACTGTCTTAATTGAGTTTTTTGGGCCTGGTCCAATCCTCTTCACTGGGCAATGTCCTTGCTGTGGTATCTAATCGGTTGCAACCACCGCCGACAGCAGCGGCCCTATCTCATCATTGATGACCAAATCGGCGTGGCGGTCGCAGTCGGTGGCCTCGCGATTGATAATAACGAGTTGCGCACCCTGCTGTTTGGCTTCCAGTGGGAAGGCTGTCGCCGGGTAGACGACCAGCGAGGAGCCGATAGCGATAAACAGATCGCAGCCGTCGATTGCCTGCTGGGCGCGGCGCATCGGCTGTTCAGGCATTGACTGACCAAAGGAGATAGTCGCTGTTTTGATAATGCCGCCACAGTATTCACAGGGGGCGATGGTAGCGCTGTCTTCATACTGTTTTCGTAGCGGTTCTAGGGCGTAGTGTTGGCCGCATTGCAGGCAGCTGGCATAACTAGCATTGCCGTGCAATTCGATAACTTTGTCCTCGTTGATACCCGATAGCTGGTGCAGGTTGTCGACATTTTGGGTGATAACACAATGGGCGCGCCCGGCGCCAATCAATTGGGCGATCGCCCGGTGACCGCTATTGGGCTTGGCGCCAACCAGCACGTCGCTGCTGAATTTCCTGCGCCAGCTCTCCTGGCGGCACTGTGGATCGGCAATAAAATCTTGAAACTGGATTGGCTGTTGCTTGCTCCAGATACCGCCGGGGGAGCGAAAGTCCGGTATACCACTCTCGGTGGAAATACCCGCCCCGGTAAAAAATACCAATCGCTGGGCGCCGTCAATAAGTTGTGCGAGTGCTTGTGCTGGGCTCATAATCTTGGCCTAAAAAGTGGGTAGTATCACCGGCACTAGGGTTGTTCAGGGGCGCAGTGAAAGTTTGCCGCGATGCTCAATCCGGATAGCCGGGGTAAACTGTCCGACATCGATTTTCAGTTCGATTTTGTACGCTAGGTTCTCTCGATTGCGATTCATTAAATCGGCCATCAGCGATAGACCGCCCAGCAGGTTGGTCGCCGCCACTAGGCTGACATCGCCTTCGCCATAGCCCTCGATTACCGGCAGATTATTGCTGACGCCGGAAAAAATCCGGTGGCCTTCAATACTGGCCCAATAGGCCAGACCACGAACGTCGAGGGCTGTGGCGTTGCTGTTGACGATATGTAAATCGATAGCAAATGAGGGGTTGAGCTGGCTCGAAGGAAGCAGCCGGAACGCGGTGACAGTAACCGTTGGCTGTTCGAAGCTGGGCATGAGCGAGGCACAAGCGGTTAGTAGTACTGTTAGTAAGAGCACAGTGATTTTCAAAATAGGCGAGCGCAGCACGGTGGGCATAGACGGTATTCTCAGTGGTGGACGCTGTGGTGAGAGCGGCTGTTGCCGAGCTATTATTATGCCATAGGCGCCGCTGTGCAAATACATTGGCATACGCGCACGGTTGCTCCCAGCGATCGGGCAAGAGTAGAATAGCTAACACTTTACCCCTGTGATCTAGACCAGCGGTGTGAAGCCAATAAAAAACCACACGGGCTATTCCCGACCATTGTCAGTTCGGTGTTAGATCGGAGCCGGCAATATTGCTGTCTCGCCTTAACATTACAGGTCGCGCCAACCCCTAATACGGCACCCAGACGATTAGTGCGCTGGCTTGCCAACACAGAGTATTGAACCATGACCGCATTTCCTCAGGCCCAGATGATAGAAACCAATGGTGTGACTCTGGAAGTCTTTTGTGCGGGAGAACCGGGCAAGCCGATTGTACTGTGCCACGGTTGGCCGGAGCACGCTTATTCCTGGCGCTATCAAATTCCGGTGTTGGTGGCGGCGGGCTACCACGTTATCGTGCCCAACCAGCGCGGCTACGGCGCCTCTTCACGCCCGGAGGCGGTCACCGACTACGACATGAAACACCTTTGCGACGATTTAGCCGGGCTGTTAGATCACTTCGGTTACCAAGACGCAGTCTTTCTTGGACACGACTGGGGGGCTATTATCCTCTGGAGTTTTGCCTTGATTCATCCACAGCGACTGACCGGACTGATCAATTTGAGTGTGCCCTTTATGGAGCGAGGGCCCACCGAATGGGTTGGCTTTTGGGAAAAAATGCTGGGGCCTGACTTTTATATGGTTCACTTCAATCGCCAGCCCGGTGTTGCCGACCAGATCTTTGCCGACAACAGTGAGCGTTTTCTGCGCAATATGTTCCAAACTGATCAATGGTTGCAGCCGGCTCGAGATCCGGGCCCGGGTATGGCGTTACTTAACTTGGCCGACGGCAGTCGCTCTGCGGCGGGCAAACTGTTAATGACGGAGCGGGAATTGTCGGTGTTTGTCGACGCTTTTAACGTTAGTGGCTTTACCGGTGGTATCAACTGGTACCGCAATTTTTCTCGCAACTGGGCCTTTATCGGCGACTACGAGCAGCAAGTAAAGGTACCAACGCTGGTTATTTTTGGCGATTATGATTCAGTTCCGCAGTCGAAAAATCTAGTCGACCACGTCGCTGATCTAGAAGTTGCCAACCTCGACTGCGGCCACTGGATTCAGCAGGAGCGCCCGCAGCAAACTAATCTGCTAATTATGGATTGGCTGCAGCGCCGCGACCAGCGCTGAGCACAATACCAAGGCTTATCGAATCACGTTTTTTAACGCTGGCTAATACCGGCAATAGCTAAGAGGCTACCTAATGAACAATTTCCCCATCCCTAATTTCTCCCTGGACCTGAGCGGTCAAGTTGCCCTAGTCACCGGTACCACCTCCGGCCTGGGACGTCGCTTTGCTAAAATACTTGCCGCCTGTGGCGCCAAGGTGGTGTTGACCGGGCGCCGAGTCGACAAACTCAATGCGCTGGCCGAGGAGATTCGGGCTGATGGCGGTATCTGCGAGCCGATCGCGCTGGATATGACCGAGCGAGAGAGTATTCGCGCTATGCTGACCCAGGCTGAGGCGACACTGGGTACAGTGAGTATTTTGGTTAATAACGCCGGTATCCCCGATGCCCAGCGGGCTACTAAGATGTCGGATCAGTTAATCGACGACGTCTTTAATACCAATTTGGTGGGGCCCTATATTTTGTCCTGCGAGGTCGCCAGGCGCTTGATTGAGAAAAAAATGCCCGGGCGCATGGTCAATATTTCCTCGGTAGCGGCTTTCGACACTCGTCCTGGCTCCGCGGCGTCGCTCTATTCCATTACCAAGGCGGGCATTGTCCGTATGACTGAGGCGCTGGCAGTGGAGTGGTCGGCCTTTCACATCAATGTCAATTGCATTGCCCCCGGGGCCTTTTCGTCGGAAATGATGGATGGCATGCTGGAGCGAATGGGTGATATCAGTCAGGGTTTTCCGCGCAAACGCATTGGTGATCCGGCGCAGATGGATAGCACCTTACTCTACTTAGTGTCACCTTCTTCGGAGTGTGTAACGGGCACCTTTATAAAGGTAGATGACGGTCAGGGCGCACGTTAGCCAGGTCTTTTAGCCCGGTTATCCTGCGCACCCTATTCCCAATTACCACCCGTTAACGGTCGGCCCGTTAAGTGGCGGTGCTACACCCTTGATGTTCGGTGGCAGGGCCTTGCCCTGCGCCGTTATGCGGTGGAAGTTACCCTGGGTTGGCATACCTGACAGTCACCCTCGGGGCAACTCCTTCACCGACATCTAGCTCGGAGTAATCCTCTGCTTGATGGCTCAGATCGTTTCGACAAGTTCAATTTCCCGGCAGTTTTCGACCATTTCATGACTAGGTCTCGAATATTTCCACCGCTTATCTTGCTCTGTGAAAGCCTTTACTGGCCGCTAATTCTATGGTGATATTTTCATTAACTTTGTTTTAAATCACTGTGTTAAACGTATTGCTACAAATATATACCGGCCCCAGTGGCAATCACACCGTCAGCAACATCTCGGATAATACAATAATTTTTTAATCTAGTTCCATTCGAAGTCTTGCTTTGACACTACTTTAAGAGTAGATTCCCCCGCGCTGCATATTGCAATTCTTAATATCAAATACAATTTTTTCGAATAGTAGTTATATGTCGATTGATGGATAAAGGGCGGTCTAACCCCGCGGCCTAGAGAGCTAACGCAATCGTTATTGTATGTAGTTACGACGACAAAGGTAATATTTCACTGCCATAGACGCGTTCTTGATGAGCTGTTGTTGCAGTGCACAACTACCAGAAATAGCCAATTTGACACCTGTTCAAATGTGTATTTTTTAAAAAACAAGGGGAAACCAATGCGTAAAAGCAATAAAACTTTTTTCCAGACTGTAGCGGGGCCTTTAGTAGGCTTAGCCGCTGCCAGCCTGCTGCCTAGTGCAGTGATGGCGCAGGAAAACAGCAACCAGATAGAAGAAGTAGTTATAACCGGTTCTTACCTCAAGTCTAGCGCCAAAGACGGAGCCTCTCCCATCGCTGTTGTCGATCGCGAGAGCATTGACTACATGGGTGCCATATCAGTGTCTGATATTACCCGCAACCTCACCGCTAACTCCGGCGCTGAGAATGTTCCAGATTCGTTTAACGCCGGCTCCAGCCAGGGTACTAGTAACGTCAACCTGCGCGGTCTCGGTCTGGGTTCAACCCTGGTACTGGTCAATGGTCGTCGCAACACCTTGGCTGCTGCTACTGCCAATGACGGTTCTAGCTTCGTCGATACCAGCATGATTCCCGCTATCGCTATTTCTCGGGTTGAAGTATTGAAAGAAGGCGCCGCGTCCATCTACGGTTCCGATGCAGTTGCCGGTGTTGTCAATTACATTTTACGAGACGAGTTTGAAGGCACTGAGATTGGTGCGTTCTACCAGTCCACTACTTCCGACAGCCAGGAAGACAAGCAACTCAGCGTCCTGCATGGTTGGTCTAACGACAGCACCAATGTAGTAGTGGCAGCGCAGTATATGGAGCGTTCTCCGCTCAGTACGGCCGACCGCCCCGAGCTGACCCAGCAGGCAAACTCTGGTTTGGGTAATTCCTTCCTATTGTTTGGCCCATCGGAAGTTACCGAAGGTCCCTACGCCGGTACTTATACCCCCTTTGAGAATGTCCCCGACGCTAATTGCGAAGTCAACGGCGGTAACATTATTTCTCAGGGCAGCGGCGAGCGCTGTGGTTTCAGCTACGGACCACGCTTTAACTTAGTCAATGAAGAAGAGCGTACCCACCTGTACGCCAACGTTAAACACGACCTAGCAAGCGGCATGCTATTTAATGCTCAAGCCACTTGGGCCAAGGTCGAAGTACTAGACAACCCGCAGTCACCGAGCTACCCCGCTCTGTCTTTCCTGACTCGGCCAATTAGTGCCGGTGAAGCTGGCAACCCCTTTGGCACCACCATTTTATGGTTGGGTCGCCCGCTGGGATCGTCCTTTGATTCACCTTTTGCCACCAGAGACAACGAGTCCTTTCGCTTAGCGCTTGAGTTGTCTGGTGAGATTGGTGACTACAACTTTAATACCGCCTTAACCAATAGCTCCTACGAGGGTTTTGGTATTCAGCCTGATACCAGCACTTCGCGCTTTGAAGCGGCGATTGTTGGTGCCGGTGGCCCCAATGGCGACCAGACCTGGAATCTGTTTGATCCCTCGGCTAACAGCCAAGAGCTGATTGACTTTATCTCAGTACAGCAGGAAACCGAAACCAATACCGATTTGACCGTGTTTGATTTTGTCATTGATGGCGAAATCGGCGACATTGGTTTTGCCTCCGGTATACAGCTGCGTCACGAAGAGTTAGAAGTTAGCCGCAATGATATCAGTCGGGTCGAATTTGACGCCTCTGGTAACCTGACCAAAACTGCTGACCTATTGTTCCTCGGCGGTGGTATTAATGTTGATGAGTCACGCAATGCTTGGGCAATATTCTCAGAATTTCAGTGGGATGTTACCGACGCGCTTGAACTGCGCTTTGCGGGTCGCTACGAAAGCTTGGACTCAGGTTCTACCTTTGACCCCAAAATGTCAGCACGCTTTCAGGCAACAGATGATCTAGTATTGCGCGCTTCTATCTCAACTTCTTACCGCGAAGCGTCACTGCACCAGCTTTACGCCAGCTCAGTAGGCCTTCAGGGTATTCAAGATTTTAACGCCGACGGCTCTACCAAAGGCACCCCAGTTTTTATTCGCATTGCACAAAATGCTAATGATGATCTGGACGCCGAAGAGGCAGAAAACTTGAACATCGGCGCAATTTGGACGCCTACCGACAACTTGAGTGTGACGGTTGATTACTGGGCTGTAGATTACAGCGATGTTATCACCATTGAAAACGCACAGGGCAAAGTGGTTGCAGATCGTCTTCAGCCTGACGTTAAGCGCAATAGCAGCGGCGATTTGATTGGTGTTACCACCAACTACTTCAATGCAGCTGAAGTATCTACCGACGGTATCGATTTGGAAGTGAGCTACTTCTTCCCCCAGAACGATATGGGCGATTTCAGCTTTAAGTTTGAAACCACGCACATGCTGAGTTATGAAATCCCCGTCGGCGGCAAGGATACTGACGTAGTTGGCCTGTTCAATCACGACAACTTTGCTCGCTCACTGCCAGAGACTAAGGCTAACGCCACGTTGTTATGGGTCACTGACGTACAGCAAGTTTCTCTGGCTGCGCGTTATATCTCCAGCTACGAGACAACTCGGGCCAATCCAGTTGCCGGTTACTCGCAGGGCATCGACAGCCAGTTGACCTTCGATTTCCAGTATAACTACACTCTGTCGCTGTCTGATGTTGACACACGCATCACCTTGGGCATATTGAACTTGACTGACGAAGCGCCGCCACAGGTTTGGGATTCAGTTAACTTCAGCTATGACCCGCGTCAGCACGACGGCCGTGGCCGTGTAGCTTATCTGGGCTTGAAATTTGGCTTCTAAAGCTGAGTTTCTTATTCTTCGATAAGTTAGTATTATCGGGAAAAATAGCGCGCTAATACCGCGCTATTTTTTTGTCTGCAGAATGTGCCCGGTTACCCCGCAGTGTTGCCAATACTCGGTTCCAAGTCTTCTTTTACCCACTAGGTTAAGGCCTCCTCTGGCAACCACTCGCGTTAGCCACTTTTCCGATCTCAGTGATTAATTACCATAAGCTGTAAGATCATGAATAACAGCCCGTGCCCAGGTGGGTGTTAGTGATAGGTTGTCGAAGCTCAGAGTGTCTTGTCGACGGCACTTTGAGAGAGGGCATCTCAGTCGGGTTAACGACGTGTCGATGGTCGCAGTGGCGGCCAACGGGTCAAAACGCAAGCACTTAGCTGTTCACTGAGGCCTCGGGTAAAGGGCCGTGTCAAAGGGGCCTAAAGCTATTGCTAAACGATTATTCTGCTGTTTCCCTCCCCGGCAAAAGCTAAACGCCCTCAAAACCGCCACAAATTCCAGTTTTTTTTGATTTAGCGTGGAGCGCCCCATGGAACCCTGTCCCGGGTTTCGGGAATATGAGCCTCTGCTTTTAGATCATAATAGACCCAAAAATGCGCCCCCGAGTCATTCCGCAGGCGGCCACTTGCCCCTATACAACAAGCTCGCAATTTAGTTCCCTAGTCCTCTTGCTTTAGCACAATTTTAAGAGTAACTTCTTTTTCGCACTATTTTCTTATACGAAAACAGCATATAAAAATAATATAATACAACATTCTGCAATATAAATAACGTTAATTTTTATAGCTTTAAATTAGGCGAAAGTTAGATAAAGGCTTATCTGTCGCCGCCTAAAGTCATTCGTGGAAATAAATAATGAGAAAGAGTGTGCTTCGAATACAGTCCAGCTGATAGCGGCGCACACTAAAACCAGTAGCAACGAATTTGATCAATACTCAAATTCGTCATTGTAGAAATACAAAGGGGAAACAAATGCGTAAAAGCAATAAGACCTTTCTAAACAGTGTAGCGGGGCCAATCGTTGGTCTAGCCGTTGCCAGCCTACTGCCTAGTGCAGTGTTGGCGCAGAAAGACAGCAACGAGATAGAAGAAGTGGTCATAACCGGTTCTTACCTCAAGTCTAGCGCCAAAGACGGAGCCTCTCCCATCGCTGTTGTCGACCGCGCGAGCATCGATTATATGGGCGCTATATCAGTTTCTGATATTACCCGTAACCTCACCGCCAACTCCGGCGCTGAGAACGTACCCGATTCCTTTACCTCTGGCGCTAGCCAAGGTACTAGTAACGTCAACCTGCGCGGACTCGGTCTGGGCTCAACCCTGGTATTGGTAAACGGTCGTCGCAACACCTTGGCTGCTGCTACTGCTAACGACGGTTCCAGCTTCGTCGATACCAGCATGATTCCCGCTATTGCCATCTCGCGGGTTGAAGTATTGAAAGAAGGCGCCGCGTCTATCTACGGTTCTGACGCTGTTGCCGGTGTTGTTAACTACATTACTCGCGACGAATTTGAAGGCACTGAGATTGGTGCGTTCTACCAGTCTACTACTTCCGATAGCCAGGAAGACAAGCAGCTCAGCATCCTCCACGGTTGGTCTAATGACTCGACTAATGTAGTGCTGGCGGCACAGTACTTGGAACGCTCTCCGCTCAGTACAGCGGATCGTCCCGAGCTGACCGATCAGGCCAACTCAGGTTTGGGTAACTCCTTTTTGTTGTTTGGGCCCTCTGAAGTTACCGATGGTCCCTATGCGGGCAGCTACACACCCTTTCAGAATGTCCCCGATGCTAATTGTGAAGCGACTGGCGGTATTATTCTTCCCCAGGGCAGCGGCGAACGTTGTGGTTTTGCCTACGGACCGCGTTTTAACTTGGTCAACGAGGAAGAGCGTACGCACCTGTATGCCAACGTAAAACACGATCTGGCAAGCGGCATGGTGTTTAACGCCGAAGCTAGCTGGGCCAAAGTCGAAGTGCTGGATAACCCCCAGTCACCAAGCTACCCCGCCCTGTCTTTCCTGACTCGGCCGATTAGTGCCGGTGAAGCTGGCAACCCATTTGGTACCACCATTTTGTGGTTGGGTCGCCCGCTGGGATCGTCCTTTGATTCACCTAATGCCACCAGAGACAACGAGTCCTTTCGCTTAGCGCTTGAACTGTCTGGTGAGATCGGTGAGTACAACTTTAATACCGCGCTGACTAATAGCTCCTATGAAGCTTTTGGCATTCAGCCTGATACCAGCACTTCGCGCTTTGAAGCGGCGATTGTTGGTGCCGGTGGCCCCAATAGCGATCAGACTTGGAATCTGTTTGACCCCTCGGCTAACAGCCAGGAGTTGATTGACTTCGTCTCAGTACAGCAGAAAACTAACACTGAAACTGAATTGACCGTGTTTGATTTTGTTATCGACGGCGAGATTGGTGACATCGGTTTTGCTTCCGGTATGCAACTGCGTCATGAGTCACTGGAAGTTGATCGCAACGATATCAGCCGGGTCGAATTTGATGCCGCTGGTAACTTGACCAAAACTGCAGATCTGTTGTTTCTCGGCGGTGGTATTAACGTTGACGAGTCGCGCAGTGCCTGGGCGATATTCTCAGAATTTCAGTGGGATGTTACCGACGCGCTTGAGCTGCGTTTTGCCGGTCGTTACGAAGACCTCGATGGCGGTTCTACCTTTGATCCCAAGATGTCTGCACGTTTTCAGGCAACTGAAGACTTAGTATTGCGCGCTTCGATCTCAACCTCTTACCGTGAAGCGTCTTTGCACCAATTGTACGCAAGTTCAGTTGGCCTGCAGGGTATTACCGATTCTGACGGACAGGGTAACTCGATTGGCAGTACCACTTTTATTCGCATCGCACAAAACGCTAACGAAGATCTGGACCCCGAAGAAGCAGAAAACCTGAACATCGGCGCAGTATGGACACCTACTGACAATCTCAGTGTTACTGTTGATTACTGGGCGGTGGATTACAGCGATGTAATCACTATTGAAAGTGCTCAGGGCAAGGTTAATACCGATCCTTCGCAAAGCGACGTTAAGCGCAATAGCAACGGTACTTTGATTGGTGTTACCACCAACTACTTCAACGCTGCTGAAGTGAATACCGATGGTATCGATTTGGAAGTGAGCTACCTCTTCCCTGAGAATGATATGGGTGATTTCAGTCTGAAGTTTGAAACTACGCATATGTTGAGCTACGAGATACCCGTTGGCGGCAAAGATACCGACGTAGTTGGCCTGTTCAACCACGACAATTTTGCTCGCTCACTGCCAGAGACCAAGGCTAACGCCACTCTGCTATGGGCAACTGATGTACAGCAGGTTTCTCTTGCTGCACGTTATATCTCTAGCTACGAGACAACTCGCGCCAATCCGGTTGCCGGTTACTCGCAGGACATCGACAGTCAATTGACCTTCGATTTCCAGTATAACTACACTCTGTCTCTGTCTGATGTTGATACTCGCATCACTCTGGGTGTATTGAATCTGACTGACGAAGAGCCTCCACAGGTTTGGGATGCAGCTAACTTCAGCTATGACTCACGTCAGCACGACGCTCGTGGCCGTGTAGCTTACATGAGCTTGAAATTTGGCTTCTAAAGCTGGGTTTCTTATCTTTCGATAAGTTAGTATTATCGAAAAAAATAGCGCGCTAATACCGCGCTATTTTTTTGCCTGAAAATCGGCCCTGCCGAATTTTGCCGTTTCTGTTAGCTTGACAATAAGTCCTGCCAAGCCCGCGTTACCCGCCTTATTGCCACTTGTCTACTGCAATAACTACGCGCCGTTAGGTTGGTTTTATCCAGTTTGTTTGCGCGCTATCTTGCCGCCCTTTGATGCGAGTTTTAAGACTTCTAGCCAGGCATCCATTGACGTTCCCACACTATTGGCTGCGGCCTGTTATCAGCCGGCAACGCATTGTTAGGCCGCTGGTGATGAGCCTGTCGAATATTGGCTGTCAGGGTCTTTATTATAGCGGCGAATTAATTGCTGGCTGTCTAGGGGCACCGCACTAAGCGATCCACGTTAGTGCTGGCAATGCGTCGGAGATTTACTCAGAGGTAGCCAAGCCGGCAGCGCGCCGGGGGATGGCTAAAGGGGGCTTTGAATAGCGGTTGTAACACCGTCATAGCAGCAGTGTTGGTACTGTTAGCGTGGCAGTATCAGCGTTTCACCGCCGGCAGCGGTGAAACGCTCAGGGTCTAGCGCGCCCGGGCCCTGATCAGTGCAGGGCGTGCCATCATCTGTGCTAGGTAGCGTTTGCAGTTGGGTTTGTAGCGCTCGTCGAGACCCAAAGTAGTGCCTAAAAACAGTGCATATGCGACGGCGATGTCGGCTAGAGTGAAACGGTTACCGACTAAAAATTCTCTGCCCTCTAACGCTTTTTCCAGGGTCTTTAAACGTGACAGATACCACTGGGAATAGTCGGCAACGGCCTGCGGTGACTTGCGCTCTTCCGGCTCCAGCTTGGTATAGCGCAGCACAATAGTCTGCGGAAAGGTGAAGGTGGCGTCACTGCGGTACATCCAATCCAAATAGTTGCCGTACTCGGCCTCCTCGGGCCGCATAGCGAGTTCGCTGGGACCGTACTTGTCGGTCAAATACTGGCAGATGCCGGTAGACTCAGTCATGGTGAGTTCGCCGTCAACAAAGGCGGGTACAGTACCGGTGGGGCTAATATCCAGATAACCCGGATAGCTAAAGCGCGGCGGAAAGTCCATGTTGATCAATTCGAAATCTAGGCCCATTTCTTCCAGCGCCCAGAGCGGTCGCAGTGAACGGGAATCTTTGCAGTGGTATAATTTCATGGTCGATAATTTCCTTTTATTTTATCGGCGTTAGCGGTTCTTCGCTATGGGTTGTCAGTCGCTGTTTTGCTTTGTTAGTTGACGGTGCGCACCGGGCTAAGCTGTAAAAACTGTTGCGATTCAACCCGGTCAAAACTTTGCGCAATATAGTCTAAAAAGCACGATATTCGGGGTGCCAGTTGACTGCGGCTGGAGTACAGGCCGTATGCTGTTAGTTTTTCCAGTGGGTAATCGGTAAGCAGTGCCACCATCTCGCCACGCTCTAATTCTATGCGGCACTGGGCATCGGACAAAATCGCGATACCCATATCCGCCAACACTAACTGTTTGACGGCAGCGGCCGAGTTGACGCAGGCTCGGGGATTAAAGCTGACCAGCGATTTGTTCGCTCCCAGGCCCAGTGGCCAAATCGGCAGCGAGTTGCTATTGCCCAGTAAAATACCTCGGTGGCCCGCTAGAGAGCCGGTATCGCTAGGGCTGCCGTAGGTTTTCAGATAGGCCGGTGAGGCTACCAGTACTCGATCGCGTTCAAATAACGGTCTAGCGATCAGGTTGGAGCTGGCCAGCGGGCCGAACATCACGGCGATATCAAAATTTTGTCCGACAATGTCGATATCTTCCGCGCTAAACTGAAAAGCGACGTCGACTTTGGGGTAATTTTTCATAAAACCGGTGCACAAGCTGGTGGCGGTGGTCTGATCAAAAGCGATCGGAAAGAGTACTCGCAGGGTGCCACTGACGCCCTGTTGGGCGATCTCTAGGGCGTGTTGCACCGACTCCACTTCCTTTAAAATAGTGAGTGCTCGCTCATAGACTTGGCGGCCTTCTTCGGTGAGGCTTATCGATCGGGAATTGCGCTGCAGCAGACGCACGGCCAGCTGTTTTTCCAGCTGGGCTATTTTGCGACTGATGGTCGACTTGGGGATGCCGGTATTTTTTGCCGCCTGGGTATAACTCTGGGCAATCACCACTCGGGCAAACAACAGCATGGCATTGATATCTAACACGGGTTTCTCAACTTTGTGGTGTCGGTTGTAGTCAGACTAACACAAAATAACACTGTTCCAAAAATGGAACGATCTGTTCAAGCCCTTATTCCGCAAAGTCTGCGGGTGTTTTCCGAATTTCGGCTACAATGGAACAACACTGCGGTTCGATGCTGGCTCGTTGCGGCGTTGACCGAGCGCAGAGCTGCACATTGACACGTAGACACCCGGGCAGACGCGGTAAAACCATTCAATAGTAGAGGGCACATTCATGGTCAAGGCCACAGTATCAACAACTCCGGCTTCGCCCATTCAGGCAGATCCACTTTTTCTACAGGCCGAGCAAACGTCCACTGGCTTTTCCCTTTTTCCCGATCAAGATCCCGTGCCGCTATCGGAGCACCTGCAGGGGCTGGTTGCAGAGCAGCGTATTCGCAGCCGACTGAAGGAGGTCAAAGCGTTATCGGTCGATGACTATATAGAGCAGACCGTACTACCGGCCCAGCACAGCAAGCGCCCCGGTGCCAAAGCCATCGTCGCCGGACTTAACGGTATTATTATTCACAGTGTGGAGCGGGGCCCTTTTTACGCCGCAGAAGTCGAATTAGTCCACTCCCGGGGCAATCGCCGAATTTGTTTTATTTGCCAAGAGCGCAGTAGTGCCAACGGCAGCTGGTTGCCTGAGCACCACGAGCTGGCACGCCAGACTATGCGCAAGTACGCCAATATGTCCCGGCCTATTGTCTACCTTATTGATACCCCTGGGGCCGACGCCGGCGAACTGGCCAATACTAACAACCAGGCCCACAGTATTTCTCGATTGATTACCGAGAGCACCCACCTCGATGTGCCGACCGTGGGTATTATTATCGGCGTCGGTTATTCCGGGGGTGCCATTCCTCTAGCGGCGGCCAATGTATTATTGTCGGTGCGCGACGGCATTTTTAATACCATTCAGCCCCAGGGCCTGCAGAGTATTGCGCGCAAGTTTAATCTGTCCTGGCAGGAGTGTGCCAAGGCAGTTGGGGTGTCACCGGAGGAACTTTATACGCTGGGTTGTATCGACGGCATTATCGATTATTCCCCGGTTGATCAGGATGAGCGTCAGCACAACTTGCAAAAGGCAATTTTCTCCAGTATCGAGGCGGTAGAGAACGCTTCGATCGAGTACGTGCGCAACTCGCCGGAATTGCGAGAACACTACAATCGCCACTTGGAGCGTCGCCTGTCCCCCGGCGAGCACGAGCAATATCTTATTTCGACCTCTAGTTTGGGTTACGACTTGGATCTGGGTCTGGGACGTACTCCGACCACCCAGTCCAATATCTTTGGTCTGTGTTATCGCTATTTGCGCTATTTAAGCCTGCGCGGACGGGTGCACTCGATCAGCAGCAGCGAGTACGGTCGCCTGTCCAAACTGACCCTGCCCGAAGGCGATTTGAATAGCCGCCTCAAGTTGGAACAAAATACCGCCTTCGACAACTGGTTTGCCGACCCGGACAAAGTTATTTACGACGACCATTTGGCCAAGGTATGGAAGACCTTTAACAGCCGTCGGGACGAGATCGATACGCAGCGCAACGCAATGACTCGGCTGCTACTGGGCGAGCCCAAAGAAAAATTTCGTCAGGCCAAGGAAGCGTTGACCTTTGATATCGGCTTCTCACTGTATAACCGCTGGAAAAACAGTTCGACGCACAATTTCCGCACGCTGATAGCGGTGCTCGAAGACCAACAGAACTGTCCGTTGACCGACAGTTGGCCTCAGCTTAGTAGCCTCAATGTGGTGGATGTGGTTAAACATAAGGATCTGCGAGAGGGCTTTATTCAGCAGTGTCGAGACATTCTGGTGTTTGATACGCTGTATGACAATGTCGTGGCCAATCTCGCCTCGATCGCCCGTGAGGCCATGGACACTCAGAGTCTGAGCCGTTCTGCAGTGGGCGAACTGCTGCATAACTCGCTGAGTTTGGTACTCGGTGATAGCAGTGATCCAGGTCGGGAAGCGCGGTTTGAACAGTGGATGAAGTCTTTTCTTCACCAGGGCCGGCTCGGCGAATTACTGCAGAAAATTGAGCAGTGGAAGAGCATCGGCAACCCAGAGATGAACGACAGCCTGTTTGTTATCCTGACCTATTATTTCGAGCGTTTGCTGCCGGCCTACTACGACAGTAGCGGCGAGTCTGATTTTAAGGGCGGTATTAATCCCGGCCGTATTGGTCGCCGTAAGGATTTTTGGAATCGCCTGACCATGGGCTATCAGGACCTGCTGATTCTGCAGTTGCTAAAACGCGAGAAGCCCACCAATAAGGTGACGCCCGATGCTATGATCGAGCACTTTTTCGATAACTTCCAAGAGTTAGGTGCCGACAAGACCAGCCCCAACCCGGTTAACTTTCCAGGCTTTCGCCAGTCTATTGAGCAGGCCTTGGAAAACAATATCCGGCCCTGTGGCTTGGTTACCGGTTTAGCGACATTAAAAACTGAGGGCGGCGGTGATCGCCGTGTCGGCGTGGCAGTCTCCAATATGTTGTTCCAGGCCGGGGCTTTCGATATGGCCAGCGGTGAAAAATTCTGCCTGCTGCTAGTCGAGTGTGCCAAGAGGCACCTACCGGTGGTCTGTTTTATCAGCTCCGGCGGTATGCAGACCAAGGAGGGAGCCAGCGCGCTGTTTTCTATGGCGGTGGTCAACGATCGTATTACCCGCTTTATTCGCGACAATGAATTGCCGGTGATTATGTTTGGCTACGGCGACTGTACTGGCGGTGCTCAGGCTAGTTTTGTAACCCACCCTCTTGTGCAGACCTATTATTTTTCCGGTACTAACATGCCCTTTGCCGGTCAGATGGTAGTACCGGCCTATCTTCCTTCTACCTCAACCCTGTCTAACTATTTATCCAGTATTCCCGATTCGATGGCGGGCTTGGTCAAGCACCCGTTCTCTGAGCAGCTCGACAGTAGCCTGAGCGAAATCGACGAAACAATGCCGCTACCGGAACTGACCGTGCAGGAGGTTATTCACAGCGCACTGTCCAGTGTGATGCCCGTGCTCGCCACTGAGCAGGCGCCACAGCCCTCAGAGGTGGATCCGCGCTCGTTGATGAAACCTATCCAGCAGGTGTTGGTCCACGCCCGTGGCTGTACCGCTGTTAAGCTGATCCGCCGGGCCCAAGAGAACGGTATCGGCGTGGTACTGGTTGCCTCCGATCCGGACATGACCTCGGTGCCAGCAAAAATGCTCGGTGAAGGGGACAAGTTAGTTTGTCTCGGCGGCAATACTTCCGACGAAAGCTATCTCAACGCGCAATCGGTACTTAAGGTGGCAGAGCACGAACAGGTACCCTCGTTGCATCCGGGTATTGGTTTCTTGTCGGAAAACCCGCACTTTGCCAGCTTGTGCGTTAACAACGGTATTAACTTTATCGGCCCCAGCGCCACTAGCATGATGACCATGGGTAACAAGTCCAACGCGATCCAGACCGTGCAGGCCAACGATGTGCCGGTAGTACCGGGTAGTCATGGTATCCTGGCCAGCTGTGAGCAGGCGATTAACATCGCTAGCGACATTGGTTACCCGGTGTTGCTGAAGGCGGTACACGGGGGCGGCGGCAAGGGTATTCAGGTTATTCGCAGTCAAGAAGACATGCTGAAGTATTACTCCTTAGTGAGTACTGAGGCGCGGGCCGCTTTTGGTAATGGCGACTTGTATCTGGAAAAGTTTGTCACCTCAATGCGTCATATTGAAGTGCAGTTGCTGCGCGACAGCCACGGCAATAATCGGGTTGTCGGTATGCGAGATTGCTCAGTGCAACGCAATAACCAAAAACTGATTGAAGAGTCGGGCTCGACTATGTTGCCGGCGGAGCTCAAGCAAAAGGTGTTTGCCTACACCCTAGCCATTGCCGACGCGGTCGATTATACCGGTGCCGGAACAGTCGAATTTATTTACAACCTCGATGCTGGTGAAGTGTATTTTATGGAGATGAATACGCGCTTGCAGGTAGAGCACCCGGTTACCGAGGCGACCTCCGGGGTCGATATTGTTAAAACCCAATTTGATATTGCCGGCGGCGGTTCAATCGAGCATATCGAGCGTAAGGAAATCGGCTACGCTATTGAAGTGCGTATCACCGCGGAAAAAATCACCGTAGACAGCGATGGACTGATGCAATTGGCGCCCAATCCCGGTGTGATTAGTCGCTGTGTTATGCCTGAGCAGCACGACGTAGAAATTATTTCTATTGCCGATACCGGCATTGAAATCTCGCCGTTCTACGACAGTCTTATTGCCCAGATCATTTTGCGTGGCGATAGCCGCGAGGACGTTATCGGCAAACTATATAGCTACCTCGACAGTATTGTTATTGAAGGCATTGCCACCAATATCGCTTTGTTAAAGCGTATTTTGAAGGACGAAACCTTTAATGGCGGTGACTACGACACCAATTATTTGCCGGCCTTTATGGCCACACTGGATGCTCAAGCGCTAATTGACGAGACCGATGCCGCCGCCAGTAGCGGTGAGGTTAACAACGTCGACAGCGAGGCGATTAAGGTTGCTGGTAGCAATGAATTGAAAGTCTATGCCGCCAACAGTGGGGTGTTTTATACCGCAGCGGCGCCCTCTGATCCGGACTTTGTACAACCCGGTGATATTGTTAGTGCCAGCGATACTCTGGCACTGGTGGAGGCGATGAAGATGTTTAGCCAGCTGAGTTTATTAAGTTTTAACAGCGGCGATAATATTTTATATCCGACTGATCAGCGCTACCGTATCGAGCGGGTCAACAACAGTAATGGTCAGCAGATATCCAAGGGCGATCTGCTGTTTATTATTAGCGTGGTAGATTAAACCGGCGCCCGGGGTGCAGCCCCGGGCCGCTGTGATAACGTTATAGTGTGGTAATGGCTAGCCGGAACCAATAGAGCGACTTTGCAGCGCTGCTATTTCATCGTATCGAGCATCGCCTTCATCTTTTCGTGCAGGGTATTAATAGCCTGTAGCGGTCTGATCATGACTTTAAACTCGACGATTTTACCCTGCTCGTTAAACGACATGATATCCACGCCATTAATATATTTGCCGTCAATCTCCGATTCAAATTCTAGTACAGCATAATCGCCACTGAGTACTTCTTTGATGTATTTAAATTTCGATTCCGGTTTGCCTAGCGCTGGTTCGCTATCACCGTCGTTAAAGGTGTTGCCGGCGGCACCGAGATAGAGTTTAGTCAGAGTTTTGCCGCGCTGCGGGCTAAATACGATGGGCGAATAAAATATGCAGTCGTCGTGCAGTAGTTCGTCCAGACCGCCCTCGAGTTCGCCGCCTAGGTGGGCGTGCCATTTCTCCAAATTTTGCTCGATCATGGGAACAGTCCTCAGTGGTTTGTTGGGATTAGTTGGCGGCGGCAATGGCGCCGGGAATCGCCACCAGCTTGGCAGTGGAACTACCCTTGGCGAGTAATTCACCGGCTTCATCAAACAGCTGGCCTTCCAAAAAGGCGATAGAGCGGCCGCGTTTTTCGATCCAGGCCTCGGCAAATACTCGACCCGGAGCAGCCGATTTCAAGAAGGTGATTTTTATCTCTAACGATAACGGTGACTGGGCATAGTCAGTAGACAGCATTACTGCGTGCGCCATCGCCGAGTCTATCCAGCCAGTAATAAAGCCTCCCTGCACCACGCCACCGGAATGACAAAAAGCGGGCCTAGCTTCATATTCGATGCGAATTCGAGTGGATTGGGCATCAAAAGAAAGCACTTCAATGAGTCCTAGTGCGTCGTTCAAATCTTTAACATCGTCACTGTTGTTGGCTGTGGCTAGTGGTTCTTTACGCATAGTGGCTCTCTAGTGAATGTCTCTTCGACAGAGTGTGTCAGTGTTAGTCGCTGCCCCTGGCAGTGACAATTGAATGGCTGGAGTATACTTAAGTTCAGCCTCAATCAAAACGACTGACGGCTATGCTGTGGTTACCCGCTTTCGCTAACGGTGGTTTTAAACAGGTATAATGCTGCTGCTGATCAGTGGCAGCAAACAATAATGACCGATAACAATAAGCTATAACA
>JBLHLU010000023.1:0-23496 GCA_047623385.1 Paraglaciecola psychrophila | reverse complement strand
CATTTTTCCTGGTTACAACTGGACCGACAAGTGCTAATTAACGGCCGTGCCGAGCTGTTGACGGAAGCTGAGAATGAAGAGTATTTTTGTTCGCGGCCACGGCCGAGTCAGCTCGCGGCGCTAGCGTCTAGGCAGAGTCAGCCGATCGCTTCGCGGCAGGTATTAGATGATAGGTACGCTCAGCTGGAGCACCACTATGCTGACGCTGACGTCGCGCTTCCCGACTTCTGGGGCGGTTATCGCATTGTTCCCACCGAAATCGAATTTTGGCAGGGAGGAGAGCGGCGGCTGCACGATCGTTTTCGCTACAGTCACAGCCCAGAACAGTGGCTACTAGAGCGCTTGTCTCCCTAGCGCTGATGGCCGTGTTGCGGTAATAGACAGTTATTACCAAGCTCTAGTTTAATCGTTGTGCCAATAATAATTGAACGAACAACAGTTCGTCACGGGTAAGTCTATGGCCAGTTCAATACAAGAAATATCGGTGCTCAATCTGGCGCTGGTGTTTATTCCCGTTATTCCTGTGCTGTTTATTCTCCATCGCTGGCAGTTGGGGATCAATAAGAGTCTCTACGCGCTGCTGCGTATGTTGCTGCAGCTGTTGGCGATCGGCTATGTATTAGCCTATTTATTTGAATCCCAACGCTTGGTTTTGGTATTGAGCGCGTTGCTTATTATGTTACTGGCGGCTACCTGGATTAGCCTCAATCCACTGCAGCAGCGATCTTGGCCGCTGTACCGCTCGGCGCTGCTCGCTATTGCTGTCGGTGGTGTGATTACCTTGATCACTGTAACCCAGGCGGTGCTGGCGATTGAGCCCTGGTATTCACCGCGCCAGTTAATACCGCTGGCGGGTATGATCTTTGCCAATGCGATGACAGCTATTAGCCTCTCCGCCGAGCGCTTGGCGGCGGAGCTAAATCAAGGTGTGGACTATACGGTGGCGCGGGCGGCGGCCTTTAATGCCTCGCTGATCCCTACCCTCAATTCTTTGTTTGCGGTGGGTCTGGTGTCGCTACCGGGAATGATGACCGGACAGATTCTGTCTGGGGTGGCACCGCATATCGCGGTTAAATACCAGATTGTGGTGATGGTAATGATCTTCAGTTCCGCCGGCTTGTCGACCGCAGTATTTTTACACTTGTCGAAAAATCAGTTTGGTCCCACTGGTGCCAAAGCCCAATGACTATGCTGCCATAACGGCATAGCTCTGGACCGCAGGTTTTACTTATCCTGTAGAAAGTCCTCGGTGCCTTCAAAACCCGATGTACAATTATCGTCGACCGCCACCAAATCCATCTATCGACGGCGGCAACCAGCCCTTGGCGCGGCTCGCCGGTGGCTTAAAACGGGCTATTGGCCATTCCAGCGTGGTGGCCGGTGATCACTGCCGGCGCACTGGGGTTATGATCACCACCACGGTGCCAGCGAGCGACCGGCAACCGTCTTAGTGAGTATGGTGTGAGTACTATCGGCTCGTTGCTGGGCCCTCGATGAGTGCTAGGAAGCCAGTGCCTTGTACATCGCCATCAGCATCGGCGGGGTGCGGTTGTCACCGGTGGTGCCTGTCTTCATCTGGTTCATCACGTAGGCAAAGCTGAGTTGGGCGTCGCAGTCGACCAATACCATGGAACCGCCCCAGCCACCCCAGTAACAAGTGTTTTTATTGGGTCCCAGCGGTACCTGCTCGCTGTTGAGACCAAAGCCCATACCAAAATCCACCGCTGTGCCCAGTACCGCATCGATACCCTGCGTCTGGCGGTCGAAAACACGCCGACAGCCAGCTTCGGATAGCAGTCGTTGCCCCGCTACTTCGCCACCACAGGCTAGAATACTGTGGATGGTGGCGATTGAGCGGGCATTGCCATGACCGTTGGCGGCGGGAATTTCCGCTCGGCGCCAGCCGTTAGTGCGCGGTGCCAATGCATCTAGGGCGGGGCTGCCTAGGGTCCGGGCTGAGATCGAACCCGGCTCTGCGGCGACCTCTTTGCCGGTGGAAGGAATCAATTGGCCGATACGGGCATCACAGGACTCGGGGGTGCCGATATGAAAATCGGCGTTTAGCGGCTCGGCAATCTGCTGCCTAAAATAGCTGCCTAGAGTTTGGCCAGTGATACGCCGCACCAGCTCTCCCTGTAATTGCCCCTGAGTGATCGCATGATAGCCGCTCATGCTGCCGGGCTGCCACCAAGGTGTCTGTTGTTCCAGCAAGCGGGCAATATGATCGTGGTCGCAGAAGTCTGCCAAGGTGGTCGCCACGTCCAATCCTGGCAGGCCGGCACTGTGACTCATAATATGGCGCACTTCGATATTTTCTTTGCCGTTTTGGGCAAACTCGGGCCAGTAAGTTGACACCTTTTCGTAAAAATCGAGCTGACCACGATCCGCGAGCATTAACATCACCAGCGCCGCCATGGTTTTGGTAGAGGACCAGACATTGACTAGGGTGTCTTCCTGCCAGGGCTCGGTGCCGGCCTCGTCGCGGTATCCCGCCCATAAGTCGACCACTTTTTCGCCACCATGGGTGAGCGCGACACTGGCTCCCATTTCGTCGCCGGTGGCGAAATTATTGGCGAAAGCAGTTTTGACCGCGGCAAATTTTGGTGCACAGTAGCCGTGAATGACGACGGACATAGCCTGTTACTCCCCAGTGCTTGAGAGCGATGGCCCCCGGAATTATTCGAATTGTTATTGTTGGCCAACGATAACAAATTTGCCGCCGCTGTACAGCAGTAAATGAGTGTTAGTAAGCTCGGAGAAGGGTGTGGAGATGTAGTCAGCACGGATAGCACAGGCTGATAGCTGTAACTGATACCCTGACGAATGCTATCAGCCGTGGCGTTAGTGAGCGCTCGCTTCTACTTTGAGGCCTGGTCTAAACGCTGCCGCTAATTGCCAATTCTGACCACTTGCACTTCCGGGTCGCGGGAGGCGCCGGCTGCGCTGATACGATCCAGGTAGTTCTGCCACAGAGTATCTTGATTGAGGCACAGTTCCTGCAGATAGCTCCAAGAGAATATCCCGGTGTCGTGGCCGTCGCTAAAAGTCGGTTGTAACGCGTAGTTACCGACCGCCACCAGGGCGTCGATACCGACATTGATTTTGCCCACCTGCAAGACTTCCTGGCCGGGACCGTGGCCTTTGACCTCAGCGGAGGGCGACTGCACCCGCAAAAACTCACAGCTCAACGCATAGCGCTCGGTGCCGTAGTGCAGCTCCAATATATTGCTGCGCTGATGCAATTCTATGGTGCTGGGTATGAGGTTGCTCTGGTCCATGTACTGCGCTCCGAGGGCTATAAAATAAAGCGGCTTAGATCTTCATCTTTAACCAGTTCGCCGAGCTTGCCGTCGACATAGGTAGCATCGACAGTGACGGTGCTACCGCTGTTGTCAGTGGCGTCGAAACTGGCCTCATCTAACAGCCGTTCCATTACTGTGTGCAACCGCCGGGCGCCAATATTTTCGGTGCGCTCGTTCACTTCCCAGGCGGTTTCTGCAATGCGTTGAATACCGTCTTCGGTGAAGTTCAGGGTCACACCTTCGGTTTGCAACAAAGCCTGATATTGCTCGGTAAGTGAGGCGTTAGGCTCGGTCAAAATGCGCTGAAAATCTTCGCTGCTAAGGGCGCTCAGCTCCACTCGAATCGGCAGTCGCCCCTGCAGTTCGGGAATCAGGTCGGAGGGTTTGGCTAGGTGGAAGGCACCAGAGGCGATAAACAAGATATGATCGGTCTTGATAATGCCGTGTTTGGTGCTGACAGTGCAGCCCTCGATCAGTGGCAGCAAGTCGCGCTGTACGCCCTCTCGAGAGACGTCGGCACCGGCGCCCTCGGAGCGCTTGACCACTTTGTCTAGCTCGTCTAAAAATACAATGCCGTTTTGCTCGGCGGAGTCCAGCGCCATGGCCTTCAGTTCTTCTTCGTTGACCAGCTTACCGGCCTCTTCTTCCTGTAGTGCTTTGAGCGCCGACTTGACCGTCATTTTAGCGGTTTTTTTCTTCGCATTGCCCATATTGGAAAACATGCTCTGCAACTGATTAGTCATCTCTTCCATGCCCGGGGGGGCCATGATTTCAACGCCCATAGCCGTGGCGCTGACCTCGATTTCGATTTCTTTATCGTCCAGTTCGCCCTGCCGCAGTTTTTTGCGAAATACCTGACGAGTAGAGGACTGCGGTGTCGCCTCATCGCCGTCGCTGCGAGCCGGAGGTAATAACACATCGAGTACGCGCTCTTCGGCGGCGTCGTCGGCGCGAAATTTGACCTTTTCCATTTCCTGGCTGCGATGCATTTTGATCGACACGTCGACCAAGTCCCGCACAATTGATTCCACGTCCCGGCCGACATAACCAACCTCAGTGAACTTGGTCGCCTCAACTTTAATAAAGGGGGCGTTGGCCAGTTTAGCCAGACGGCGGGCAATCTCAGTCTTGCCAACACCGGTGGGACCAATCATCAGGATATTTTTGGGAGTGATCTCTTCGCGCAGTGATTCCTCCAGTTGCATGCGCCGCCAGCGGTTGCGCAGGGCAATCGCTACCGCGCGTTTGGCCTTGTCTTGGCCGACAATATGCAGGTTGAGTTCGTGGACTATTTCCCGGGGGGTCATCTGTGACATAAAAACCTTTGTTGCTTTATCTGTTGGCTGTGAGCCGACTTGTCGCGCACCGATTGGGGCGGTTAAAATCGGTCTATTAGGCTGTTAACGTTGGCCTATGGGACTGATAACGAAGCGACATCGAGCTCTTCAATGGTGCGGTTGTGATTGGTGTACACACAAATGTCAGCGGCAATTGACAGGCCTTGTTCGACAATTTCTCGTGCCGACATATCGGTGTTGTCCAGCAGCGCTTTAGCTGCCGACTGCGCAAAGGGGCCACCGGAGCCGATCGCTATCAAGTTGTTCTCAGGTTCAATAACGTCGCCATTGCCGGTAATCACTAGTGAAGTAGTGGCGTCAGCTACTGCCAGCAGAGCTTCGAGGCGGCGCAGTGAGCGCTCGGTACGCCAGGCTTTGGCTAGCTCTACCGCGGCCCGGGTAAGATTGCCTTGGTATTTTTCCAGTTGCGCCTCAAACAGCTCAAACAAGGTGAAAGCGTCGGCGGTGCCACCGGCAAAACCGGCGATGACTTGGTCTTTATAGAGGCGGCGAACTTTACGGGCATTGCCCTTCATCACAGTGTTGCCCATGGAAACTTGACCGTCACCGCCGATCACGACTTTGCCGTTGCGTCGAACCGAGAGAATGGTGGTACCGCGATATTGTTCCAAGATAATGTCCTTCGTGACAGAGAATTTGCCTTGGTAAAATGCCAAGACTCAATAAACTTGATATGGGGGCGACCACAGTGAATGCAAGGGTCTGTTAATGCTTTCAATCGCCCTTTTAGGTACCGGCCTTGCGCCGCAGTAACAGCGTGTCGATGCCTTTGTTGATCAGTCTGCTGCGCGCTTTAGCCAGCGCCGAGCGGGAGTTGAAGGGGCCTATCTGGACCCGGTGCCAAAGGTCGTCGCCTTTGGCAGAAACGGCCTCAACCTTGGTTTCGTAGCCCATAAGAATCAACTGTGCCCGCAGCCGATCGGCGTCTGCCAGCTTGCGAAATGATCCGGCCTGAAGAATATAGATGACCGCCTCTCGGGGCTCGCTCTTGACCGGGTCTTTGTCGGTGGGAACAATCACCTCTCGCTCGGGCAGTAGCGTGTAGAAATCGAAGCGAGTGGCGGTAGTCTGTTGGTCGGCGGGGGCGCTGTCGCTAACTGCACGCTTAGCCAGTGGCTCCGGGGTCGCTGGGTCCGGGGTGATGTCGGCCAAAAAGGCGAGGAAACTAATAAACACACCGATGGCAATACCAAATATGAGCCACACCCAGGCCGGTATCTGCCGTTTTGGTGGCGTTTCCGCCTTTTTACCGGGTCGGTTTTTTTTGGCATAGTCGTGGGTCATGAGTAATTCTCGTCGCTTGAGGTTGTCCTCATAGGATTGCGTGCTGCAATGGCATAGTGTTTTATCGGGCTAGCGCTAGAGCAACATTGACCGCGCCGTCGAAAACAATCTAGCTGTGGACGCAGCGGTAACACTTACATTTGCTCCGGGGCCGATACACCCAGCAGGTCGAGACCGTTGGCGATAACTTGGCGCACTGCAGCGCTTAAACTAAGGCGCGCATTGCGCAGCTCAGTATCGTCGATTAACATTTTGTGGGCGTTGTAATAACTGTGAAATTCGCCGGCTAGCTCTTTCAAATAATTGGCAACAGTATGCGGCTCACAGTTGATGGCGGCATTTTTAACCAGCTCCGGATAGGCGGCGAGTTTGTTCAACAGCCCTTTTTCGGCATCTTCGCTGAGCCGCTCAAGGCTGCCGGTGCTATCGTTTGGCGACCAGCTCCAGCCTTTTTTCGTTAGTTTTCGTTGGACGCTACAGGCCCGGGCGTGGGCGTATTGAATATAGTACACCGGATTGTCATTGGTTTGAGATACCGCCAAGTCGATATCGAAGGTCAGTTGGGAGGTGGTGGCCCTGGCCACTAAAAAGTAGCGAGTGGCGTCTCGGCCCACTTCATCGATCAGGTCGCGAATAGTGACATAACTGCCGGCGCGCTTCGAAATTTTCACCTCGGTGCCGCCGCGCATGACCAGCACCATTTGATGCAATACATACTCGGGCCACTGGGCGGGAATGGCCAAATCTAGGTGTCCACTAACGGCTTGCAGTCCAGCCCGCACCCGGGTGACGGTACTGTGATGGTCTGAGCCCTGCTCATTGATTACTCGCTCGAAGCCGCGCCGCCACTTGTTGAGGTGATAGGCGACATCGGGAACAAAGTAGGTGTAACCGCCTTGGCTCTTGCGCATCACCCGGTCTTTGTCGTCGCCGAAGTCAGTACTGCGCAGCCACAGTGCGCCCTCGTGTTCATAGGTGTGACCGCTGGCCACCAGTTGTTGTACGGTTTGCTCTACCGCGCCTTCTTGGTACAGCGATGACTCCAGAAAAAAGACATCAAAGTCGACGCCGAAGGCTTTTAAATCTAGGTCCTGTTCGCGGCGTAAATACGCTACCGCAAAAGCGCCGATGGCGGCTAGATCTTCAGCGTCAGCGGCGCCGGTGACTTGTTTTTCCTCGGCTTCGACGGTATTGCCGGCCATATACGATTCAGCGACTTCGCGGATATAGTCGCCGCGATAACCGTCTTCTGGCCAACTGGCATGCTCCGGCCCAAAGCCTTTGCAGCGCGCCTGCACCGAGATGGCTAAGTTGTTAATTTGCTGGCCGGCGTCGTTGTAATAAAACTCCGCGGTCACCGCCCAGCCGGCAGCGTTTAACAATCGACAGATACTGTCGCCCACCGCGGCACCGCGGCCGTGACCTACATGCAGCGGTCCGGTTGGGTTGGCGGAGACAAATTCGACCTGCACCGGACGGCGACTGCCAGCGGCGTTATTGCCATCAGTGTTGCAGCCAAACTGGGCGCCGTCGCGCAGAATCTCCAGCACCACCGCAGTAGCTGCAGCCTCATTGAGAAAAAAGTTGATAAAGCCGGGGCCGGCGATGGCGGTTTGAGCCAATTTGTCGGAGGCGGGCAGCTGATCGATAATCAGCTGGGCAACCGCTCGCGGTGGCTGCTGGGCCTTTTTGGCCAAGGTCAGAGCGATATTGCTGGCTAGGTCACCGTGGGCCTTGTCCCGGGTGCGATCAATACTGATGCGGTCTGCGGCACATTGCTCAGTGACCTCGGCGGGCAGTTGGCCCTGCTCAATTAAGCGTGCTAGGGCCTGGTGAATAAGTTGCGCTATATGGTCTTTCATCGGTAGTAGGTCGCCCGCGGTGGAGGGTGTGCAGTGGGATTTATGAAGCCGGTTATTATCCCGATTTTTTTCGCCCTAGGCTAGACAAAATCGCCAGAGTGTTAATACATGTCGATTGGGTCGACGTCGACCGACCAGCGTAGCTTTCGCGCCAACGGATGTTGATCACCATAGTGGCACAATAGGGCAATACTGTGGTGCAACTGCTTGCGCTGTGCGGCGGCGAGCAACAGCTGGCCACGGAAGAAGCCGGCTCGGCGTGCCATCGGCGCCGGCAGCGGGCCAAAAAATCGAGTCGCTGCCGGTTCGTCGCCGGTCGCTGTGCTGGGGTGGCTAGCCTGCACTGTGTTTTCCGTCGCCTGGCGCAGGGCCAGTAAAAAGTCCTCGGCTTGCTCCGGCTGCTGGGCCTCGGCCCTTACCAGCGCCAGATGGCCAAAGGGCGGCAGGCCGCTGCGCTCACGTTCAGCTAGTAGGGTGCGGGCGTAGTGGTGATAGTGATTGTCGACCAGGGCATTGATCAGCGGGTGTTCCGGTTGTAGAGTTTGAATAAGCACCCGTCCGGGTTTGGCGGCGCGGCCGGCGCGGCCCGCTACCTGCACCAGTAGTTGGCCCATTTTTTCCGGACCGCGAAAGTCGGTGCTAAAAAGCCCACCATCGGCATCGATAATGGCCACTAAGGTGACGTCGGGAAAGTGATGGCCTTTGGCCAGCATTTGAGTGCCCACCAAAATACAGGGCTCACCCGTGTAAACTTCCTCGATCAGCTCGCTCATCGCGTTTTTGCGAGAGGTGGTGTCGCGATCGATACGGATTACTTGGGTGGTCGGGAACATGCGCTTTAGTGCCTGCTCAGAGCGCTCGGTGCCGCTGCCGCGAAAATCCAGCTGCGAACTGTTGCAGTCTGGGCACTGGCGGTGCAATGGCTGTTGTGCTTCGCAGTGATGGCAGCGCAGTAAGCGCTGGCCAAAATGCACGGTCATGCGGGCGTCGCAGTGCTGACACTGGGCGACAAAACCACAGTCAAAACACATCAGCGCCGGTGAAAAGCCGCGGCGGTTGATAAACACCAACACCTGATTGCCCTTTTTTATTTCGGCGCCGATCGCATGCAGTAACGGCGGGCTAAAACCGTCCTCCATAGGACTGTTGCGAATGTCCAGTAAATGGTAGCTGGGGGGCAGTGCGTTACCGGCTCGCTGGGTCAGTTGCAGGTGGTGATAACGTCCCTGTAGGGCGTTGTGCAGAGTCTCTAAGCCGGGTGTGGCCGAGCCCAATACAACGGGGAAGCCCTCCCGGTGAGCGCGAGTAATAGCGATATCTCGGGCGCTGTAGCGAAAGCCGTCCTGTTGTTTGAAAGAGCTGTCGTGCTCCTCGTCGATCACCAGCAGGCCGGGATTGTCCAGCGGGGTGAAAATGGCGGAGCGAGTGCCGATCACAATGCCCGCTTCACCACTGCCGGCCCACTGCCAAGCCAACAGCCGCTCGCGATCGGTCAAGGCTGAATGCATAACTGCGATAGTGCAGTTAAAGCGGCGCTGGAAGCGACCGAGTGTCTGCGGGGTCAGTCCGATCTCGGGAATCAATACCAGTACTTGCTGGCCGCGGTCCAGGCACTGTTGAATAAGCTGCAGATACACTTCGGTCTTGCCGCTGCCGGTCACACCCTCCAGCAAATAGCAGTTATAGCCTTCGGTTAAGCTGATGCTGTCATAGGCCAGTTGCTGCTCGGCATTGAGGGTCAGGGCTGCCTCGGTGTCGCGCAGCGGTCTGCTGGGGGCGGCGGCTGTCTCGAAGCTCTCTACCAAGTCGCGGTCCAGTAGCGCTTTTAAAACTGGCCGGGCGATGCCCTCACGTTTCAGCGTGTCGGCATTGACGCTGGGTTGACGCTGTAGCAGGGCCAGCAACTGAGCCTGCTTTGGTGCTTTTTTTAGTGCGCCAGGTCCCAGTCCTTGGCCCAAGTGGCTGAGGCGCCAGCACTGCTGGCGGAGAGTGTCTTGGCCCTTGCGCAGCAACGCCGGCAGTGCATTGTGCATCACGTCGCCAAGCGGGTGCTGGTAATAATTGGCAGCCCAGTGGCACAGAGCCATCAGCTGCGGGGTCAAAACCGGGGTCGCGTCGAGTAATTCTATAATTGGCTTGAGTTGCTGGGGCTCCAGCTCGCTCTGTGTTTTGACTTCTAACAACACCCCGACTAATTTTCGATTGCCAAAAGGTGCCAGCACCCGCATACCCGGTAGTAAAGGCTGGTCGCAGTTCGCCGGTAGTTGATAGTCGAAGCTGCGCCGCAACGGGACAGGCATGGCGACGGACAGTATGATCATAAAATAGAGCGGTTCGAGGAAGTGGGAGCCTAGTGTAGCAAATGGCTCTGGCGGTTGAGAGGCTAAATTGAATAGTTGTTTGTTTTATGAAATATTGAGCCTATTCTAACCAAGGCTAAGTTTGCTTTGGTGAACGCCTAGGGCGGTGTTTTGAGACGCTCAGGGCTGTAAACTGAGACTGTCAGGGCTGTATTTACGTAAGACGCAGGGCTGCGGCACTAAAACCTTAGCGCTATTTTGCTCAGGTCTTGATAATCTGCTCGGCTCTGTTATCATGCATCGCCTTATTTTTGACCAGTACCCGGCGCGGACTGATTGATATAGGACGCCCTAGTGCGGTGCCTGGCAATTGTTTCCAGGGAGGAAACGCGACGATTGACGCAGGTGGCCCCACCTACACACTGAACAGGAACAACGCAATGAAAGCTGATATCCATCCTAAATACCAAGAGATGACTGCAACCTGTAGCTGCGGTAATACCATTAAAACCGGTTCAACACGTGGTTCTGATATGCACCTTGATGTCTGCTCCGCCTGTCACCCTTTTTACACCGGTAAGCAAAAAATGCTGGATTCCGGTGGCCGGGTAGATCGCTTTAACAAGCGTTTTGGCAGTCGCAGTAGTAAAGGCTAGTCAGGGCAGTGCGCCGGTGTCACTAATGCCGGACGCCATAAAAAACGCTCGATCAGCAATGGTCGGGCGTTTTTTTTTGGTGGTAGTGTTGGCGGCAGGTTTAATCAGCACGGCGCTCGAAACTAAGGCGCTCGAAATTACGCCGGCTCGCTGCGGCAGCCCGCTACAGCGGGTCGAGCTGGCGCGGGTGGTAGACGGCGACACTTTGCTGTTGGCTGGCGGTGAGCGACTGCGAGTAATCGGTATTGATACACCAGAGTTGGCCAGCGAGCGCGCTCCGCGCCAGCTTTTTTCTCGCCGCGCGAAAGCGGCTGCGCAGGCGTTTTTTGACGGCGGTGCGAATATCGGTCTGCGCCGGGGCGGGCAGCCCAACGACCGCTATGGGCGTTCTCTGGCTCATGTCTATCGAGCTGATGGGCAGTCACTGGCGCAATATTTGTTGGCTCGAGGGCTGGCTGTACATATTGTGGTACCACCCAATAGTGATCACTGGCAGTGTTTGGCTGCGGCCGAGGTCGCTGCCCGCAACGGCGGGCTTGGGTTGTGGGGTTCGCTAACGCCGCTGAAGGCTGCGCAGCTAACGGCTGGGGACTCTGGTTTTGCACTAGTGCAAGGGCGCGTCAATAGCGTCAGCCGCGGTGGCAACAGTTACTGGTTGGCCCTCGGTAATTTGGCGTTGCAAATTAAAGATCGTGATTTACGCAACTTCGCCAGTGCCGACATCATGGCGCTGAAGGGTAAAACAGTGTTGTTACGGGGCTGGATAATCGATAGAAGCGACTCGCGGTCAGTGTCAAACCGGGGCTTTAAACCGCTATTAATGCAGTTGCGCCACCGCGCGATGCTGCAGATCCTAGCTGTTGAGGCACCACCTTAGGGCAATTGTATCTTGTGGCTAGGGGTGTTTTTCTATATCCTTGTGCACCCCTAAAACCTAGGGCCAACCCATGTTTTCAGGTCTGTCATTCGGCCCTCCTAACACACTTATTCATGATTTAAATCGGGACAGTCTCCATGTCTACAGATTTCAAACAAGATGCGCTGGATTATCACTCCCAGCCAAAGCCCGGCAAAATATCCGTTGAACTGAGCACTCGTGCCGAAACCCAAGGTGATCTTGCGCTGGCCTACAGCCCTGGTGTGGCCGAACCGGTACTGGCCATTGCCGCCAATCCACTGGCCGCCTATGATTACACCATCAAGGGCAACTTAGTGGCGGTGATATCCAACGGGACCGCGATTTTGGGCTTGGGCAATTTAGGCGCGCTGGCAAGCAAACCGGTAATGGAGGGCAAGGCCCTGTTGTTCAAGCGTTTCGCCGGTATCGACTCGATCGATATTGAGGTCGACACGGAAGAGCCAAAAGAATTTATCGACACGGTAGTGCGTATTGCCGATACCTTTGGTGGTATCAATCTGGAAGATATTAAAGCGCCCGAGTGCTTTGAAATTGAAAACGAATTAATCGATCGCTGCAACGTACCGGTCTTTCACGACGACCAACACGGTACCGCGATTGTTACCGCTGCCGGTATGCTTAACGCGCTGGAAATAAAAGGCAAGAATTTGGCCGATGCCAAAATCGTATGCCTAGGTGCAGGTTCCGCGGCTATCGCCTGCATGCGTCTGTTGATGCGCATGGGTGCAAAAAATGAACAAGTGATCATGATTGATCGTCTCGGTGTTATTTACAAGGGGCGCGAAGGTGTCACTGATATCAAGAGCGAGTTCGCCCACGACACCAACGAGCGCACCCTCGACGATGCTATGGTCGGTGCCGATGTGTTTGTCGGTCTATCGGGTGCCAACCTGTTGAGTAAAGAAACGCTCAAGCTGATGGCTCCCAACCCTATCGTATTTGCTTGTTCCAACCCCGATCCTGAGATTTCTCCAGTCGATGCCCACGCCGCCAGAGACGACCTTATTATGGCCACGGGTCGGTCAGACTTTCCCAATCAGGTGAACAATGTACTGGGCTTTCCGTTTATCTTCCGCGGTGCGCTCGATGTTCGGGCTAAGTCAATTAACGAAGAAATGAAAATTGCCGCAGTTAATGCTATTCGCGCCATCGCCAAAATGCCGGTTACCGCTGAAGTATTGGCAGCCTGTGGATTGGACGCGCTGGAATTTGGCGTCGACTACATTATTCCCAAGCCGATGGATGCGCGCTTACTGCGTGATGTTCCTGCGGCGGTAGCTCAGGCTGCTATCGATACCGGTGTTGCGCAAATGCCTTATCCTGCGCACTATCCGATTAACAGCATCGATGATCTTCGTTAGTAACGATGCCGCGCTTGATCTGCGGGTAGCGATTTGCTCCCCGCAATTGTGCAATCGCTGTAGCTTGGTTGTAGTTTGGTTGTAGCTAGCCAATGTTTAGGCAAGCTAGCGACAGCGTCGCTGCAGTGTTAGTCAGTCTCGAAATCAGCGTTAACGTCAGCGTTAGCGAAGCCCAGCCTATTCTCGGTTGCGGTGAATTCAAAATCCGATCTAAAAAAGTACTAGCGCCTAACAGCTGCTAGTTGCCCAGCGTGGCTAATTCCCGCTCCAGTAAATCGCTGTCGTCAACATTGAGTTCTATCAGCCGACGTAGATGTTGGATACTGTGCAAATCAATATTGTTGCACTGAAAACCACTTTGACCATTGTCGCTATGGCGCCAGTTGACTGTCATGCGAATAGTTACTTCATCGGCCAAATGAATAACCGCTTCCATGGTTTGGCTTTTGTCGGCATCGAAGTTTTCCGGAGTCTCGATCAGCAGGCCGCGCAGTGACAGATCTATTAATGTCGCTGGCCAACGCTGTTGGTGCTGCTCGATAAAGGTTTCGCCATCGAAGGTTACCCGGGTGAAATAGCGCCGCTCCTGATGTTGGTCACTCATATCTGGTATTCCTCAATGACTGCAGGTTACTTGTTAGGGTCTTTTTAGCCTAGCCGCTGCAGTGCTCTTTTTAATAGCACGCTGCAATTTAACACTTCGATAATGGCTGCTAAATTAACTATAACAGCAATTACCGAGGGGTGTTCAATTGGCGCCGGGCACTACTTGAGTTTCTTATAGCGAACCCGCTGGGGTTGAGCGCTGGCAGGGCGGCGGCTGATCAAATCTTCGTGGTATTCACTATAATTACCCTCGAAAAACACCACATCGCTGTCGCCTTCATAGGCCAAAATATGAGTGCATATGCGGTCCAAAAACCAGCGATCGTGAGAGATCACCATGGCACTACCGGGGAAGGTCAGCAGTGCCTCTTCTAACGCTCGCAGTGTCTCTACGTCGAGATCGTTAGAGGGTTCATCTAACAGTAGTACATTGGCCCCAGCTTTGAGTGTGCAGGCCAGTTGTAGGCGCCCGCGCTCGCCACCCGAGAGGTCGCCGACACGCTTTTGCTGGTCGCCACCCTTAAAGTTAAAGCGGCCGATATAGGCTCTTGAAGAAACCTCGTAACCGTTGATATTGAGAGTGTCGCTACCCTCCGAGACAGCCTGCCACACGCTCTTGTTGTCGTCCATCTGCTCGCGCAACTGTTCGACATAAGCGATATTAACGGTCTCGCCGAGTTCGACGGTGCCGCTGTCGGGTGTTTCCATGCCGGCAATCATTTTTAACAGGGTTGATTTGCCGCTACCGTTGCCGCCGATAATGCCGACAATAGCGCCCTTAGGAACGGAAAAACTCAGTTGGTCCAGCAGTACTTGCTCACCAAAAGATTTGCTGACGGCATTGACTTCGATCACCTTGTCGCCGAGTCGCTGTCCCGGTGGAATATAGATTTCGTTGGTTTCGGCCCGCGCTTGAAATTCTTGTGACTGCAGCTCTTCAAAGCGCGCTAACCGCGCCTTGCTCTTGGCTTGTCTGCCCTTGGGGTTTTGCCGTACCCACTCCAGTTCGGCATTGACCGAGCGCTGATGGGAGGCTTCTTGTTTGGACTCTCGCTCCAGTCGCTGTTGTTTCTGCTCCAGCCAGTCTGAGTAATTGCCCTCGTAGGGAATACCGCGACCGCGGTCCAGTTCCAAAATCCAGCCCGCGGCATTGTCGAGAAAGTAGCGGTCGTGGGTGATGGCCACAACAGTGCCCGGATACTCACACAAAAATTGCTCCAACCAGTGTACCGACTCGGCATCGAGGTGGTTGGTGGGTTCATCTAACAGCAGCATGTCGGGGTTCGATAGCAGTAATCGACACAGCGCCACCCGGCGCCGCTCGCCACCAGAAAGCTTGCTGACATCGGCGTCCCAAGGCGGCAAGCGCAATGCGTCGGCAGCGACTTCTAGTTTGTGCTCTAGATTTTGCGAATCTGCGGCTTGAATGATGTTTTCCAGCGCCTGCTGACGTTTGGCCAGCGCATCGAAGTCGGCATCGGCCTCGGCGTAGGCGGCGTAGACCTGATCGAGTTCGGCTTGAGCGGCGACCACGTCGCCAAGCCCCTCCTCGACATTGCCGCGCACATCTTTACTCGGGTCGAGTACCGGCTCCTGGGACAGGTAGCCAACCTTAATACCGGCCTGAGGTCTGGCCTCGCCCTCAAACTCGGCGTCGAGTCCGGCCATAATTCGCAGCAGGGTAGACTTACCCGAGCCGTTGAGACCCAGTACCCCAATCTTGGCCCCGGGAAAGAAGGACAGCGATATATCTTTAAGTATCTCGCGCTTGGGGGGGACGGTCTTGCCCACCCGGTTCATGGTATAGACGTACTGGGCCATGTTGTGGTGTCCTCAATAAGGGGTTTTATCGATGCTCGAATGGCTGGCGGTGATCGCAGTGCAGTGCTTGTTGACCGCAAGGTACTCAATCTGGGGGCACAGATCAAGGTTTGTGGTCTATGCCAGTGCCACCCTCGGTATTTTTATTCGCTGGCTGCCCAGTATTTTCGCCCAAAGAAGCAGCCTTTGTTGGATCAATACTGTACAATGCGCGCCTTTCTCGGGATCGGCTTTAGTGCGGCGAAGGCCCGCTTTTGAGTCCCGGAAATGCGTTTCGTAGCGCTGAAATGCGGCGGTATAAGCACTGAGTTATTGAGTATTAATCACAGGGGTTGCCAATGTTTACTAAAGATATGCAAGTACAGGGTTTTGACGATGAAATATTTTCCGCCATCGAGGAGGAGAACACCCGTCAGGAGCAGCATATTGAGCTGATTGCCTCTGAAAATTACACCAGTCCCCGGGTGATGGAGGCCCAAGGCGGCTCGATGACCAATAAATATGCCGAGGGTTATCCCGGCAAGCGCTACTACGGCGGTTGTGAATTTGTCGATAAGGTCGAGAATTTGGCGATTGATCGGGTTAAGGCGTTGTTTGGAGCCGATTATGCCAATGTGCAGCCTCACTCTGGCTCGCAGGCCAATGGCGCGGTCTATTTGGCACTGCTGGATGCCGGCGACACGGTACTGGGCATGAGTCTGGATGCCGGCGGTCACTTGACCCACGGTGCCAAGCCGAATTTTTCCGGTAAGGTTTATAATGCGGTGCAGTATGGACTGAACACAGATACCGGCTTGATCGACTACGATCAGGTCGAGGCGCTGGCGCTGGAACACCGGCCAAAAATGATAGTGGCGGGATTTTCCGCCTACTCCGGTATTCTCGACTGGGCGCGTTTTCGTCAAATTGCCGATCAGGTCGGCGCCTACTTAATGGTCGATATGGCCCACGTTGCCGGTTTAGTCGCCGCTGGGGTGTATCCCAACCCAGTGCCCTTTGCCGACGTAGTGACCTCAACCACGCACAAAACCTTGCGTGGCCCCCGTGGCGGGGTGATTTTGGCCCGGGCCAATGCGGCACTAGAAAAGAAATTTAACTCAGCGGTATTCCCCGGCAGCCAAGGTGGCCCGCTGATGCATGTAATTGCTGCCAAAGCGGTGAGCTTCAAAGAGGCTGCGAGCGACGACTTCAAGCGCTATCAGCAACAGGTAATAGCCAATGCCAAGGTCATGGCCCAGACCTTTATCGAGCGCGGTATTAAGATCGTCTCCGGCGGCACTGAAAACCATTTGATGCTGGTTGATCTTATTGGTCGGGACTACACCGGCAAAGATGCCGATGCGGCCCTCGGAGCGGCATTTATTACGGTCAATAAAAATGCGGTTCCCAACGACCCACGCTCACCTTTTATCACCTCCGGGCTGCGGGTTGGCACCCCAGCGGTGACCACCAGAGGTTTTGGTGAAGTTGAAGTTCGCGAGTTGACCCACTGGATGTGCGACGTGCTGGACTCCTTGGAGAACGGCAACAGCGAACAGGTTATCGCTGAGGTGAAGGCTAAGGTGCTGGAAGTTTGTGCACGCTTTCCGGTCTACCAGTAAGTCGGATTCGGGGCCAACAGCACGGCGCTGATAAGTCACCGTAACAGCACTAGTCAGCGTCATTATTCACTGTCGAGGCACAGATCATGCGATGTCCCTTTTGCTCTCATGAAGATACCAAGGTAATCGATTCGCGGTTAGTGTCTGAGGGCGGCCAGGTGCGGCGTCGGCGCGAGTGTTTATTATGCGCTGAGCGCTTTACCACCTACGAGTCGGCGGAGCTATTGATGCCCCGGGTGATTAAGCAAAATGGTGTGCGCGAGCCCTTTAATTCAGAGAAAATGCGCTCCGGTTTGATGCGCGCGCTAGAGAAACGCGCAGTTAGCCTAGAAAAAATTGAGGCCGTTGCCAACCACATTGAACACCAACTGCAGGCCACTGGCGAGCGAGAAATCAAGTCGTTGGTGATCGGTGAACTGGTGATGGAACAGCTAAAACAGTTGGACCAAGTGGCCTATGTGCGCTTTGCCTCGGTCTATCGTGACTTCAAAGATATTCAAGAGTTTAGAGCCGAGATTGATCGCTTGTCCGATGAGCCAGTCAATGAGACCGAGGGCTGAGATGAGTGATCCGGTGCAGCAGCACACCCAGTTTATGCAGCGGGCACTCGAGTTGGCACTAGCCGGACTCTATACCACGGCTCCCAACCCTCGGGTTGGCTGTTTATTGGTTCGTGATGGCGAAGTGATTGGCAGTGGTTTTCATCGCTTAGCGGGCACCGCCCACGCCGAGATTAATGCCATTGCCGACGCCCGTAGTCGCGGCCATCAAACAGCGGGTGCCAGTGCCTATGTCACTTTGGAGCCCTGCAGCCACACCGGTAAGACACCGCCCTGTTGCGAGGCGTTGATCGCTGCCCAAATCGCTGCGGTCTGGGTGGGTATGGTCGACCCCAACCCGCTGGTGGCGGGGCGCGGTATTGCCGCTCTGCGAGCGGCCGCTATCGAGGTTGAGGTGGGCTTGTTGGAAAGTGAGTGTCGCGCGCTCAATCCCGGTTTTATAATGCGTATGGAGTCGGGGCGTCCCAGAGTCAGGGCTAAGTTGGCGATGAGTCTGGACGGGCGTACGGCGATGGCCTCCGGCGAGAGTCAGTGGATTACCGGGGCGCCAGCGCGGTCCGCCGTGCAGCAACTGCGGGCGCAAAGCTGTGCCATTGTCAGCGGCATTAATACGGTGCTGCAGGACAATGCGTCGCTGACGGTGCGGGTCGATGAACTGGGGTTAGCAGCGGAATTAGCGGCGCAAGCAGCCCAGACCCAGCCACTGCGGGTGGTGTTGGACTCAACCCTGCGGTTGCCACCGACGGCAAAACTCTTGTCACAACCCGGCGCTACGGTTATTGTAGCCGCCGGGAAAAATACCGCCGCCGAACAGGCGCTGGTTGCCGCCGGTGCCGAGGTGATTTATTTGCCCGCTAGCGACGGTAAAATCGATTTGCCCGCACTGTTAGCGGTATTGGCCCAGCGCCAATGCAACGAGGTCTTGCTGGAGTGCGGGGCGACCTTGGCCGGGGCGATGGCGAGTCAGGGGTTAATCGATCACTACACTGTATTTATGGCGCCAACCCTAATGGGAAACACGGCGAGAGGGTTATTGGCGCTGCCACTGACCACCATGGCCGAGCAGCAGCGACTGCACATAGACAGCATCACCCCGGTGGGAGATGACTGGCGCATTGAGGCAAGACCCGCTAGCCCGGGCTAAAATCCGGCTTATCAACGGTTAGCTAGAGCAAGGTCGCTGTAAGCGGCAACTTAAACCACTATTGGGAATTGAGATAATGGCACTAAATACCATCGAAGAGTTAATTCAAGATATTCGCCTAGGTAAAATGGTGATACTGATGGACGACGAGGATCGCGAGAATGAAGGCGATTTGGTGATGGCCTCCGAGTGTGTCAAACCTCAGGATGTGAACTTTATGGCCACCCACGCCCGCGGTCTGATTTGCCTGACGCTGGTCGCAGACCGCTGTCGGCAGCTAGATCTGCCGCTAATGGTTGACGGTGACAACGGCGCCCAATTTGGTACCAACTTCACCTTGTCGATAGAAGCCGCCGAGGGCGTTACCACCGGTATCTCCGCCGCCGATCGTGCTCACACCATCCGTACCGCGGTCGCCCGTGGTGCCAAGGGCAGCGATATTGTGCAGCCCGGGCATATTTTCCCGATTATGGCGCAGCCCGGTGGTGTCTTAACCCGCGCTGGTCACACCGAGGCCGGTTGTGATATGGCACGTATGGCGGGCTTCGAAGCCTCCTCTACTATTGTCGAAATTATGAATGACGATGGCACCATGGCTAGGCGCCCAGAGTTAGAGATCTTTGCCAAGCAACACGGGCTTAAGATCGGCACCATCGCTGACCTTATTCACTACCGAGTGATCAATGAGCGCACTATCGAAAAAGTGAGTGAAGGCTTGGTTGAAACTGATCACGGTGAATTTAATTTACACACCTACCGCGACCTGTTATCGGGTAGCATTCATCTGGCCATGGTCAAAGGTGACATCAGCGGCGACGACGCAACCTTGGTGCGAGTCAATATACCTTCTTCAGTGCGAGATTTACTGAGCACTCAGCCCGGTGCTGAGCCGGCTTGGAATATTAACCGCTGTTTGGCTAGGGTTGCGCAGGAGGGCCGTGGCGTGGTGGTGATGCTTGCCAGTCACGAGACCCCTGCCGATGTATTGGCTAGTGTCGATATGGCCATGGGCAAAAAAGGAATGCCGCCGGCGATTGCTGTGGGTAGCCACCAAACGCAGTTAACCGTGGGCCTAGGCTCGCAGATATTGCGCGATGTTGGGGTTGGCAAGATTCGCCTGATGGGGCCGCAAATCAAATACAACGCGCTCTCTGGTTTTGATTTGGAAGTGGTCGATTTTGTTGCCTGTGGCGACGCCTAATACAAGGCACAAGGGGTAACAGCTATGAAAGGTGTAGAAAAAGCACAATATATAGAAGGCCAGTTTGCCGACACCCACATCGCCATCGTGGTCACCGCTTGGAATAAGTTTATCGTTGATAACTTACAGCACGCTGCGGTTGAGCATTTAATGGCTAACGGTATTGCCGCTGACCATATTCGCATTATCGAGTGTCCCGGTGCCTACGAAATTCCGCTGGCTTGTCAGCAGGTGGCACTGAGCAAAAAATACGCCGCCATTATCACTCTGGGGGCGGTTATTCGCGGTGGCACTCCGCACTTTGAATTTGTTGCCGGGGAGTGCTCCCAAGGGGTGATGCGAGTCAGCCTAGATCACGGTCTGCCGATCGCTTTTGGTGTATTGACCGTCGACGACGATCAGCAGGCCCTGGTGCGCTCTGGCCACGGTGAGGGCTCGGAGAACAAAGGCATCGAATCGGCGGCCTGCGTACTCGATATGTTGGCGATGATTGACAATTTATAAGCGGCCGCCGGCTAATGGCCGGTGGTGGTAACCTTATTCCCTGTGCGGCTGGCCCGTGCACTGTTCTTTAAGAGAGAAAAACGTGGCAAATTCCGCTAACGATCAAGGTAAGTCTAAAACGCCATCGGGGGTTAATCCCGCCGCCCGGCGTCGGGCACGCCACTACGCCATGCAGGCAATGTACCAGTGGCAAATCACCCGCGACCCGCTGGCAGATATAGAGCTGCAGTTTCTTACTGACTATGACTTTGGCAGTGTCGATGTTGAGTATTTTCATGCCTTGGTTCACCAAATTCCCGCTCATCTGGACGAGCTAGAAACGGCATTTTCAGTCTATTTAGACCGGCAGCTAAAAGATCTTGATGCGATCGAATTGGCGTTGCTGCGCCTCGGCAGTTATGAGCTCATTAAACGCATCGACATTCCTTATAAAGTGGTGATTAACGAGGCGGTAGCCCTAGCCAAAAAGTTTGGCGCCACCGATGGCCACAAGTATATCAATGGTATTTTGGACAAGTTGGCTAGAGACGTGCGCACGGTTGAAATCGCTGCGGACAGCAACCGCAAATAACGGGTCTTCTCGATGAGCGCAGCCTCTGCATCCGAGTTCGATATCATCAAGCGTTATTTTACCGGCATCGGCGCTGAGTACGGCGACGCGGTAATCCTCAGTGTTGGTGATGATTGCGCGCTGATCTCTCTGGCGCCAGAGCAACAGCTGGCGCTGTCTATCGATACCTTGGTGGCGGGTCGCCATTTTCCAGCCAGCGCTGGCGCAGCTGATATTGCTCAGCGCACACTGGCGGTGGCGATCAGTGATCTGGCGGCAATGGGTGCCAAACCCGTGGCTTTCACCTTAGCGATTACTCTGCCGAGCTATGACCGGGACTGGCTCGAGGGGTTTTCCGCCGGCCTTAAAAAGAGTGCCAATCACTACCAGATTCCCCTAGTTGGCGGCGATACCACCGCTGGCCCTCTGAGCCTCACGGTGCAAGTGCAGGGCAGTGTGCCGGTTGGTGCGGCGCTGCGCCGCAGTGGCGCCAAGGTCGGTGATGCGGTTTATGTCAGCGGTTTTTTAGGTGACGCGGCGGCGGCGTTAGCGATGCTAGAGGGCCGTTTACCGGCGGATGATCAGGGTTATTTCCATCGCCGGTTTTATCAGCCGCAGGCGCGAGTGCAGCTCGGTCAGCAACTACTCGGTGTGGCTCACTCGGCGATTGATATATCCGATGGCTTACTGGCTGACGCCGGTCATATTGCCAGCGCCAGCGGCGTTTGCATACGCCTCAACGCCGATGTCCTGCCGCGCTCTAAGGCGCTGCAACGACTGGTCGATGAGCAGCTTATTAGCAGCCAGCAAGCCCGGGCCTACGCACTGACCGGCGGCGATGACTACGAGTTGTGCTTTACCGCGCCGCCGCAAAACTTTGACCCGCTAGCCGCAGTGGCGGTGGTCGAGATTGGCCGAGTGGTGGCCGGGGAAGGCGTGCAGTGTCTGGATCATAGCGGCGCCGTATTAGACTTCCCCCACCACGGTTTTCAACACTTTTAATAACTATCGACATGACTATGACTATGACTGTTCACTGGAAAGCTATTCTCAGCAACCCTATACACTGCCTGGCTTTTGGTTTTGGCAGTGGTCTGGTGCCATTCGCCCCGGGGACCGCGGGCACCCTGCTGGCGGTGCCGCTGTACCTGTTAATTGCGCCGCTATCACTGCCGCTATACTGTGCGGTGCTGCTGCTGGCCTTTGCGTTAGGGGTGTATCTGTGTGGCAAGACCGCCGATGACTTGGGGGTGCACGATCATCCGGGTATTGTCTGGGACGAATTTGTCGGCTATTGGATTACCCTGATTGCGGCGCCGCCGGGCTGGGGTTGGCTGCTGTGGGGTTTCATCTTGTTCCGGTTCTTCGATATAGTCAAACCCTGGCCAATCAAGTGGTTGGATCAGCATGTAACGTCGGGTTTTGGCATTATGATTGACGATGTGTTGGCGGGAGTTTTTGCTCTAACCCTACTGCAGATAACGGCCTACTACCTGTAAACCCATAATTGACTGTTCTCGAAATAAAGCAGCGTGTAGAACAAGATGTAGCGCAGGGTGTAGCGCAAGGTGTAGAACAGGATGTAGTGAAAGCTGTTGCCGAGCGGTTATTAATCATTAATTCTAGCGTGTTCATGCTAGAGCTGGAGACCTGCAGCGGCAGCTAGGTTGTAACAGTTACTTTATCACCAAAGGTATATCGCGGGCTGGATTTTTCGATTCGCTGAGGCTGCCCGCTGGCCACCACCGATGGGTTCACATTGATCAAAAAAACCCCAACATCGATTCCCTTTGCGGGCCGTGATTTTATCACTATCTGAGTGGAAATTAGGAGCCTGTGCGGCAGCTAAAAGATATGGCTCTGGCCTATGCGCGGCTAGGACACACCGTTGTTTTACCGAGTTATGCATTGGCTATGGCGGCACTGCACAACAAAAAACGCGATAAGACTGAGAAGGGCTTCAGCAAGTCGCCGGCTGAGCCAGTCTTGAGGTCCCGCTGAGTGCCGTGGATTGGCCAGATAGAGCAGCGGTTGGCCGCAGTGACCCTTACTGCGGATATCAGGCACACTGCTGATATGGAGAGCTGAGTAGATTGCAGCGCTATGCAGTTGCGCGAAGCGGCACCCGCTGATTGCTTAAAATGGCCCTGAGATGCAAACTGGGGTCGTATCTGGAGGGCAATTAAAATAACATGCTATATACAGGGGCGGTAACAAGGGTGATAACTGAATTCGCGGGCAGCGTTTACCGCTAATGTTTGTAGGCAGGGGCTGGGCATAGGGTTTGCGCATAGGGTTTATAAATAGGGCACAGTGCAACTGTTGGACAGCAATGGCATAAGCGCGATCGAATACCTTGGCTGAATAGAACATCACTAATAGCATCACTAATAACAACAGAAACGAATCATTGAGAGAGAAATACGTGACACACAGTTTACCAGAAAAAGTACCGGTACTATGGACC
>JBLHLU010000022.1:0-24451 GCA_047623385.1 Paraglaciecola psychrophila | reverse complement strand
TCATCTAAATACACGGCCTCACCTCAGGGTAGAAACACCCTAGTTGTACGCTGCAACCACCTTGGCACTATAGTTAATACCGACCCTCGAGCAGCCTCTGGGCTGTCGGTAGCAACATTTGATCGCGGTTGCGCCACAGTAAACTGTAAAATTGAGTACAATCTGCTCTAGACTCTGCAGCACCAACACTGACATAAACACGATGCTTACATTATATGAAAACTTCGCCTCCAAACAATGAACCAGTCCACAATGCCAACGCGCGAAAGCTGGGAATCGGTATGTTTGTACTCGCTTGGGGCGTACTTCTGCTGCTGATGGTACTATTTTTTAACGATTGGCTGGGGGATCAGCAAAACCCCAACCAGCAACCGCTCAGTGGCAAGACCGCCAGTGGACAAATCGAGGTGACACTGCAGGCCAACAAACAGCACCACTATGTTGTCAATGGCTTCATCAACGGACACCCGGTGGTATTTCTACTCGATACCGGCGCCACCGATGTTGTTATTCCCAGCGCTATCGCCGCAGCGATCGGGCTGCGCTCAGGCAGAAAAAATTACGCTAATACCGCTAATGGCGCAGTGGCGGTATACGCTACGGTGCTCGACAGCGTTCAAGTTGGGGACATCAACTTGAACAATATCAGTGCCAGCATCAACCCCGGCATGCAAATGGACGCAGTGTTACTGGGCATGAGTGCGCTGCGCAAAATTGAATTTACCCAGCGCGGAGACACCCTCATATTGCGCCAGTAACTGCCTGTCTAAAACGCGTCGCTGCTCAGCTCAGTGCTAAGCTTACAGTGTCCCAGTTGAGCCCCAGCTCCGATTGCAAAACAGACCGCTGTGCCTGAGCCCGGATTAACTGATAGAATTAGTTTCTAAGAGCACAGTGATCATCACGCAACAACCGATAGAGCGATATTCATGACCTTACCACCCTACGCGCTTCAGGATCTGGCCGTCACGGTTAGTCGCGCCCTGCAAGAAGATATTGGCAGCGGCGATATTACCGCCCAACTGATACCCGCACATCACAGTGCCAGCGCGATCATTATCAGCCGCGAAGCGGCGGTGCTTAGTGGCCAGGCCTGGGTTGATGAGGTCTTTCGGCAGCTCGATACTAGCGTTAGCATTAACTGGCACGTTAGCGATGGCGACGTACTGACTGCTAACCAGCCGCTGTTTACTTTGCAAGGACCGGCCCGCAGCCTGTTAACCGGTGAGCGCACTGCACTCAACCTACTGCAACTACTGTCAGGCACTGCCACTATATGCAGCCGCTATGCACAACGGGTGGCGGGGACTGGGGTAAAACTACTGGATACCCGCAAAACCATTCCCGGCCTTCGCAATGCGCAGAAGTATGCGGTTACCTGCGGCGGTTGTTACAATCATCGACTGGGTCTGCACGATGCCTTTTTGATCAAAGAAAACCACATTGCCGCCTGCGGTGGCATCGAACAAGCGGTAACTACAGCCAAAAACAACGCCCCCGGCAAGCCGGTGGAAGTAGAAGTCGAGAGTCTCAATGAATTGTCCCAGGCATTGAGTGCCGGTGCCGATATCATTATGCTCGACAATTTTGATCTGGCAATGTTGTGCGAAGGCGTGGCAATGACCGCAGGCGCAGCCAAACTAGAGGCCTCCGGCGATATTAACGAGCAAACCATTAGAGCCGTGGCTGAAACCGGCGTAGACTTTATCTCCATAGGCGCGCTCACCAAACACTGCGTAGCGGTCGATTTATCGATGCGTTTTACCGCCTAGACAAGCCACCGCGTTACCCATAGGTCGATGTCGACGGCTGTTACGATTGACTCCTGTCGCAGTGATTGTCCTGCCCATAGGCATCAAGCGGCGGTTGCTCAAACTGCTGGTCCGGCGGCTAAGGCAGTAAGGCAGAATTAACTACCGCCAGATGTTTCACCGCCAGCACCAAGGTAGCACTGTAGCTCGATTAAAAGACCTGCAATACCACGTTCAAACAAGCACCCCATAAATTAGGCAGAGGTCATTAAAATAGACTACAATCAATTAGTTACTGAATTATCCTAAGAGTGAGAATCAAGCTTACCCATGAATGCAATCCCCCTAAGCGGCCTCGCTCGACGCCTGGTTAAAGACAATCTGCTGAGTGAAGAAGCAGCACAGCAAGCCTATCAAGAGGCCGCTGTCGAAAAACGTCCCTTTGCCTCTTATTTGGTCAGCAAAAAGTTGTGTTCCAGCAGCGCTATCGCGGCGGCGGCCTCAGATGAATTTGGCACTCCGCTGTTTAATTTGTCAGCTTTTAACATGGAAATGGCGCCCAAAGATCTAGTGGCGATCAAACTTATTCAACAACATCACACGCTGCCCCTGTACCGCCGGGGCAATCGCCTGTATATCGCTGTTTCCGACCCCACCAATTTACGCGCCCTCGATGAGATCAAGTTCCATACCGGCATCAATACCGATGCCATACTGGTTGAAGAGGATTTATTGGCAGAGGCGATTACTCGCTTTCTGGAGGCCAATGAAGAGCCCCTAGGCGGCTTCGACGATATGGACGACGGCCTCGATGATCTCGATGTCGAAGCAGTTAGTGACAACGATAACCGCGACAACGACACTAGCGGCGATATTGACGAAACCCCCATTGTGCGTTTCGTGAACAAAATGTTGATCGATGCGATCAAAGCTGGGGCCTCGGATATTCACTTTGAGCCCTATGAAAAAAGCTATCGCGTCCGTTTTCGCACCGATGGTATTCTGGCGGAGGTATCAAGGCCGCCAATGAATATTGCCGGGCGACTGGCAGCGCGACTCAAAGTCATGTCGCAGATGGATATTTCCGAACGGCGGGTACCGCAAGATGGCCGCATTAAAATGAAGCTGTCCAAGAGTCGCGCTATCGACTTTCGAGTCAATACCCTGCCGACCCTGTTTGGCGAAAAGATCGTACTGCGAATACTAGACCCCAGCAATGCACAAATGGGGATTGATATGCTGGGCTATGAGCCCGAGCAAAAAGACATGTATATGCACGCTCTGCAACAGCCCCAGGGTATGATTTTAGTTACCGGCCCCACCGGTAGTGGCAAAACAGTCTCGCTGTACACCGGTCTGAACATACTGAATGAGCCCCAAATCAATATTTCAACTGCCGAGGATCCGGTGGAGATAAATCTGGAGGGCATTAATCAGTGCCATGTGAATCCAAAGGTGGGTTTAACCTTTGCCGAGGCCCTGCGCTCTTTTTTGCGTCAGGACCCGGATATCATAATGGTTGGAGAGATTCGCGACTTGGAGACTGCCGAGATATCGATTAAAGCGGCTCAAACTGGCCATTTGGTGATGTCGACGCTGCACACTAACAGCGCCGCAGAGACCGTCACGCGATTGATGAATATGGGCGTACCGGCCTTCAATATTGCCACCTCGGTCAGTTTGATTATTGCTCAGCGCCTAGCCAGACGGCTTTGCTCTGAGTGTGCCGAGCCCGCCGACATTCCCCACGAGTTACTGCTCAAAGAAGGCTTTACCGAGGCTATGCTGGCCAAGGCCACGCTGATGAAACCCGTTGGTTGCAAAAAATGCACCAATGGCAGCAAGGGTCGAGTGGGAATCTATGAAGTGGTTCGCATTACCGACACGATAAGCCGTATTATCATGGAAAATGGTAATTCCATTGAAATTAGTGACGCTGCTAGAGCCGAGGGCTTTAACGATTTACGCCGCTCGGCTCTGGTAAAAGCGGCTCAGGGTCTTATCAGCCTGGAAGAAGTGAACAGGGTAACAAAGGACTAAATTATGGCCGCAGCAGCATCTGTTAAAACCAGCGTGTATAAATGGCAGGGTACCGACCGCCAGGGCAGGCCCGCTAGCGGCGAGAGCCAAGGTGTTAGCCAGGCCATGGTCAAAGCCCAGCTGCGCAAGCAGGGAATTACCCCGAAGGCGGTAAAGAAAAAGGCCAAACCATTATTTGGCAATGGTGGTAGGGCGATTAAACCCGCCGACATTTCAATTTTTACCCGCCAGCTAGCAACCATGATGAAGGCCGGTGTACCGCTGGTGCAGAGCTTTGATATAGTCGCCGAAGGTCTGGATAACCGCACCATGACCGATCTGGTAAACCAAATTAAAAATGAGGTCGCCTCGGGCTCTGGTTTTGCCAACGCCATTAGTAAACACCCCAAGTACTTTGACGACTTGTTTTGCAATTTAGTGGCCTCTGGTGAAGCTTCCGGCACTTTGGAAACCATGCTACAGCGCATCGCCACCTACAAAGAAAAGTCTGAGGCACTAAAAGCTAAAATCAGAAAAGCACTGACCTACCCGATTGCGGTACTGGTGGTCGCGGTAGTGGTAACCGGCATTTTACTGGTCAAAGTTATACCCACCTTTGCCGACACTTTTCAAAGTTTTGGCTCTGAACTACCCGTCTTTACCCAAATGGTGCTGCAACTATCAGAATTTGTGCAGGAGTGGTGGCTGATCATCGTCATCGCCATCATCTCAGCTGTTTTTCTCTTTAAAGAAGCCCGCGCTCGATCACCCGTTGTGGCCCTGGGCGTCGATAAGTTTATGTTAAAAGCACCAGTGGTCGGCAATATCATTTATATGTCAATTATTGCGCGCTTTTCGCGCACGCTATCGACTACCTTCGCCGCCGGTGTACCTTTAGTCGATGCCCTCGAAGCGGTATCTGGCACCGCCGGCAACATCGTCTACGCCCGGGCTATCAAAAAAATTCGCGAAGAGGTTGTCACTGGACAGCAACTTTTCATCGCCATTCGGGCCACTCATTTGTTTCCCAGCATGTTGCTACAAATGGTTTCCATCGGTGAACAGTCTGGCGCCCTCGATGATATGCTGGAAAAGGTCGCTGACCACTATGAAGATGCCGTCGACAATGCTGTCGACAACCTAACCGCCCTGCTCGAACCCATCATTATGAGTTTTTTAGGTGTGGTTGTAGGGGGCTTGATGGTGGCCATGTACTTACCAATCTTTATGATGGGTGCAGCCATTTAATACCCGCCGATTAATACCCCCGGTCTGTGCCTCGATGCCCGGATCGGATGTCTTTTAAATGAATAAGAAGCCCTATGTCGCTGATCGATGCCCTACAACACTATCCTGCACTACTGATTACCTTTGCCACCATTATTGGCTTACTGGTCGGCAGTTTTCTCAATGTGGTTATTTATCGACTGCCACTGATGATGCAGCGAGAGTGGACCTCCGAGTGCCGTCTACTGCTGGAGCTTGATGATGAAAACACCGAGCAAGAAAAGCCTTTTAATTTGGCTCAGCCCAACTCCCATTGCCCCCAATGCAATACTGCGATCAAACCCTGGCAAAATATCCCAGTTGTTAGCTACTTATTGTTAAGAGGCCGCTGTGGCCACTGCAAGACCCGTATTTCGCCACGCTACCCCATCGTCGAGGCGGTAACAGGACTGCTGTCGGCGGTAATCGCCTGGCAATTGGGCTCACCCTATCTGGTATTAGCCGGTCTGTTGCTGACCTGGTGCTTAATCAGCTTGACCATGATCGACGCCGACCACAAGCTGTTACCTGATCAAATAACCCTACCGCTGCTGTGGGCGGGACTAATCGTCAATAGCTTTACTTTGGTTGTACCATTAGCCGATGCCCTGTGGGGCGCAGTATTTGGGTACATGAGTCTGTGGACCGTATTTTGGGGTTTCAAACTTATTACCGGCAAAGACGGCATGGGCTACGGCGACTTCAAACTGCTGGCGGCGCTGGGAGCTTGGATGGGCTGGCAATCGCTGCTGGTGATCATCTTAATGTCATCATTGGTCGGCGCTGTAGTCGGCACCTTAATGCTTGTACTCAGTAAGCGAGGGCGCAATACCGCATTGCCCTTCGGCCCCTATTTGGCGGCAGCGGGCTGGATCACATTTTTGTGGGGCGAACAGATCACTCAATTTTACTTTCGCTTTGCCGGTATCGCCTGAACTAGAGTCGCAGTGCTCCCTAACCTTTATAAGCAAAGCAGCTAGCGCTGCATGTATAGGGCGGCGGCAATGAAAGTGACTTGGATAAAAAATTTGCTGCCGATACCCCGCCAAATCCGCTAAAATACGGTCCTGTTTACAAGGAGAAAATGATGATAGTAGTAGGTTTAACAGGAGGCATCGGCAGCGGTAAAACCGCAGCAACCGATTGTTTTAAGGCACTGGGTGTCACTATTGTCGATGCTGATATTGCATCCAGAGTGGTAGTTGAGCCCGGGCGACCGGCGCTAGTGTCCATTGCCGAGCATTTTGGTGATCACCTCCTGCAGGCCGACGGCAGCCTCGATCGCGCGCAATTGCGCAGCAAAATCTTTTCCGACCCCGCCGCCAAGACTTGGCTGGAGGCACTACTGCACCCGCTAATTGCCGAGGAAATTCAACAGGGGCTAGCCCGAGCAACCAGTCCCTACGCTATTTTTGTATCGCCGCTGCTGGTAGAGTCGAAACAGCGCGATATGTGCGACCGACTGCTGGTTATCGATGTGCCGGAGCAACTGCAGGTAACGCGCACCACCGAACGTGATAACAACGACGCCGAACAAGTACAACGCATTATCGCCAGCCAAGCCAGCCGTCAGCAGCGCCTCCAGAAGGCCACTGAGGTCATCGAAAATACCGGGGCGTTAACGGATTTACAGCAACAAGTGCAGTCGCTGCACCTGCAGTATTTACAACTGGCGACGGACGCCATTAAGGTAGGTGAATAACATCATGACTCATCAAATACCTCAAGCGCCACCACAAGCACCACAGCTCGCCTGTCCCGGCTGCAACACTAGTATCACTTGGAGTGTGCAAAACCCCAACCGGCCTTTTTGTTCTGAGCAGTGTAAAAATAAAGACTTTGTCGCTTGGGCCGACGGCGACAATGCGATGCCGGGCAGACCCGACTACGAAGATATGTTTTCCAACGAACTGCTCGATCCAAATTATTAACAGCCAGCCCTGCTGGTTAGCACAGTGTTTATTGAGTCCACAAAGCAGTGTATTGATTAACCGCGCAGTTATTGCGCTGGATGAGATTGGTATTTTAAGACCCCTAGTGCGGCGATAATAGATTGGGCGCTGGGCGCTGTATTTACTCGCAAAACTCGACAATAGAATAAGAAAGAATGTCCAGTAAAGCTGTCAATAACCATAAAAAGACCCGTTGTTGACTCTCATCACCACCCTCTGACTGAAGATATAAGATGAAAAACTCTCCCTTAACGCACCTGCTACTAGCCTTGTTATGCACGGTGGTAATTGGCGCTTGTGCTAACCGAACCGCGGAGCCTATCGTTGCCATGACCAGCACTCCAGACCTCAACATAGTGACCCGAAGCGGTGAAATTCGCGGTGCTTGGGCCGATCAAAGCCAGCAGATACGCACCTTTAAAGGCATTCCTTATGCCGCCGCCCCGATCGGTGAGCTGCGCTGGCGCGCACCACAGCCGGCCCCTGTTTGGTCCGGCCTTAGGCTGGCCACTTCGCCGGGCACTGCTTGCTGGCAGGCCAACCATGTTGACGGCTGGGTATGGTCGCGGGGCGTGTTTGAACGCAGTGAAGACTGCCTGTATCTCAATGTGTGGTCCGGTGCCGAAAATACCCAAGCGCCGGTAATGGTCTGGTTTCACGGCGGCTCCCACACCTCTGGCATGGGCCATGAACAAATATTTGACGGCAGTTCGCTGGCAAAAAAGGGCGTAGTCCTAGTCACTATCAACTACCGTTTAGGGCCCTTGGGTTTTCTCGCCCACCCAGCATTGCAAAGAGAGTCAGAGCATTCTAGTGCCGGGAATTATGGCTTGATGGATAAAATTGCCGCACTGCAGTGGGTGCAGGACAATATAACCGCCTTTGGTGGCGACCCCGATAATGTCACTATTTTTGGCCAGTCCGCGGGCTCGCAAAGTGTCTGCTCACTGATGGTTTCACCACTTGCGGTCAATTTGTTTCACCGGGCAATCGGGCAGTCCGCAGCCTGTGTTAGCCCGATTCCTAGTGCCGACGCCAACGGTATTATCCGAGGCACGCTGTTAGTTGACGCGCTCCCCGGCGCAGCAGGATCGATGCGCAGCGCCTCACCGCAACAGTTACTAGACGCTGCAGCGGCCACTCAATGGGATAGTCAGTCGCGTATCGTTATTGACGGCTGGGTGCTACCCGACCGCCAGGACCGCCTCTTTGCCGAGGGTAAACAGGCCAAAGTACCGTTGCTATTGGGTTCTTTGGCCGATGAGGGCAACGGCTTATTCCCGGTGAACTCGGCCCTGACCGAGGCTGAATTAAGCGCTTCTTTGAACGCTCTAATGGGGCCAGAGTTGGCACCAAAACTACTGGCGCAGTATGCTCAGCAACTGGCGCAATCTCCCGGTGTCGCCCAACATGCTATTGCCACCGACCAATTTATGGCTTTTGGCATGCGTCGCTGGGCAAGCTACCAGCGCGACGCGGGTCTGCCGACTTACCTGTATTTTATCGATCATGTGCCGCCGGTATTTCGCCTGTATATGCCCGAGCAACCCGATTTGGAACTACTTGGCGGGCCACGCAGCGGCGGTGCCTACCATTCCGGCGATCTAGCCTATGTGTTTGGCACTACCGATCGAGTCGGTATGGATTGGCGGGAGGAAGATCATCGCTTGTCGGATTTGATAGTCAACTACTGGACTAATTTTGCTAAGACTGGCAACCCCAACAGCGACAATTTACCCCTTTGGCGAGCCTTCGACACTGCTCATAGCGCTACCTTACGACTGGGGCCCGACGCGACTTCAGTCAATGGTGTTCGCAACGGACCTATGCAGCTGTTCGAGCAGCGATTCGAGCGCTCAGCCAAGTAGCTTTGAGCATTATTTGTGGGTTGTTTTGCGCATAGTTTTGCCCCGGCTGCAGTGCCGCTAGGGCATCGCTCTGGGTACGTTCTGCAGGGTAGTGAGACCGCCAAGTGTGCCAACAGGTAGCTATTACCCGCGTGCTGTTGGGCACGAAGGCTGATCAGCGACTGCGAAGTTGTTGCTGAATGGCCTCAACGATCGCGATATTGGCCTCGGGAAACCGGTAATCACCGAGCTGCTCTGCGCCAACCCACTCAATCGGCTGGCCCTCGGCGCCGCGGGGCTCTCCACTAAAGCCCCGTACCCACCACACATCTAACAATACTGACTTATCGACGTAGTCATGGGCTATTTTAATCAGTGGCTGACAACTGCTAACACTAATTGCTAGCTCTTCTAACAACTCTCTCGCCAGAGCACTCTCTACGGTTTCACCGGCCTCTACTTTGCCGCCGGGAAATTCCCACAATCCGCCCTGGTGTAACTGCGCAGGACGCAGAGCGATAAGAATATTGTCTGCACTATCGATAATAACACCGACAGCAACATGGATTGACTTCAGATTTGCCATCGTTTCAACTTCGATTACGGTAGGCTCGACTACCCCTTGAGATAGCTTTTGCAGCGCCACTGTGATTCATTACGTTCGGTATTCGGCATTGATACGCACATATTCATGGGACAGGTCGCTGGTCCAAACCCTGACTGCTTGATCGCCTCGAGCCAGGTCGATGGTAATGGTGATTTCCTCTTTCTCCATAACCACTGCGCCTAGCTCTTCGGTATAGCTGGCCGCTCTAGAACCCCCTTCGGCGATCAATACGTCGCCTATTTTTACACTGATTTTGTCGACGTCTAAGGCCTCGACGCCCGCTCGACCGATCGCCATTAACAGTCGACCCCAGTTCGGATCACTGGCAAATATCGCCGTTTTTACCAGCGGAGACTCGGCTACGGTATAGGCTACTTGCAAACTTTCAGCTTCACTCAAACCGCCGACGACATTGACTGTCACAAATTTGCTGGCGCCCTCGCCATCTCGAACCAAGCCTTGAGCGAGTTCAATAAACACTTCGTCAATACACTGCTGCAGTGGCTGGTACAGCTCATCGGTGAGCACGGTTAGCGGTTGCACTTTGGCCTTGCCGGTCGCTACCAACATACAGGCGTCATTCGTTGAAGTATCACCATCAACCGTAATACGATTGAATGAACAGGCTACAGCATTTTTTATTATCACATTGAGCAGCGGCTGTGCCACCCCGGCATCAGTGGCGATATAAGCTAACATCGTCGCCATATTCGGTTTCAGCATACCAGCGCCCTTGGCAATACCGGTTACGCTTATTTGCTGACCCTGGTAGTCGAAGGTTTTAGAGGCGGCCTTGGGCCGGGTATCGGTGGTCATAATTCCGCTTGCCGCCGCTAGCCAACCATCGGTACGCAGCGCAGCCAAGGCACTGGGGAGCGCTGCGACAATTTTATCCACTGGCAGTACCTCGCCAATAACGCCGGTAGAAAAAGGTAATACAGCTTCACTTTGGCTGCCGCTTAACTGTGCCAGCGCAGCGCAGCTGGTGTGCGCATCGCGCATACCCTGCGTGCCAGTGCCAGCATTAGCGTTGCCGGTATTGACTAAAAAATAGCGACTGCTTTGCTGTGCCATATGCGCCTTGGCCACATGCACCGGCGCCGCGCAAAAAGCATTTTGGGTAAACACCCCAGCAACCGTTGCGCCCTCACACATTGACATCAACACCAGATCCATACGACCCGTCGTTTTGATCCCTGCGCTGCAGGTAGCTAACTGAAACCCCTCAATCGGGTTTAAATATGCCAAGGTTCCTTCACCAACTGCCATCGATCGCGCCTCTTATTAAACAACTACTTGAATAACCATCACTGGGTATGTGGTGCCTTAACTCAGCTTGCCGTGGCACTGTTTGAATTTTTTACCGGAACCACAGGGACAAGGTTCATTGCGACCTACTTTTTTCTCCGCTCGCACAAAAGGTTCAACCACGTCAGTGCTCTCTTCAGCCGGTCCAGCTTCTGGGTTTGCCTCCATTGCTGTAGTCGCCGCATGCGTAAACTCCATTTGCTGATTGGCGTTGGCCTCACGGCGGCGGCGCTCCAGTTCTTCCAACTCGTCGTCACGCTGGATTTTCACATTGCATAAAAAGCGCGTAACATCGTGTTTTAGGTTAACTAACATCGCCTGAAACAACTCGAAGGCCTCACGTTTGTATTCCTGCTTCGGATTTTTTTGAGCATAGGCACGTAGCCCAATACCTTGGCGGAGATGGTCCATAGTTGCCAGGTGCTCTTTCCACAAATTGTCCAATACCTGCAACATAATATGTTTCTCAAAGCGGCGGATCTCCGGCCCTATCTCGTCGGCCTTGGCTTGATAGGCCTCAGCGATAGTAGTAGTGATCCGTTCACGCAGCGACTCTTCATGCATTGAATTGTCATCGTCTAACCACTTCTGTACCGGTAATTCGCTGCCAAATTCAGTACTCAGCCGCTGTTCCAGGGCGGCGATATCCCACTGTTCTTCAATACTCTGGGGCGGCACGTACTCGGCTACTAAATCGGCGATTACATCCTCGCGGATAGTCTCAACAATCTCGGAAATATCCTCAGATTCCAGCAACTCGGAGCGCTGCTGGTACACAATTTGACGCTGGTCATTGGAGACATCATCGTATTCCAATAACTGCTTGCGAATATCAAAGTTACGGCCTTCAACTTTGCGCTGGGCCTTTTCGATCGCGTTGCTCACCATTTTGTGCTCAATCGCCTCGCCCTTTTCCATCCCTAGAGCCTGCATAAAGTTGCGGATACGATCTGAAGCAAAAATACGCATTAAGCTGTCTTCCATCGACAGGTAAAAACGCGACATCCCCGCATCGCCCTGACGTCCAGCACGGCCCCTTAACTGATTATCAATGCGCCGTGACTCGTGCCGCTCGGTACCAATAATATGCAGCCCACCAGAAGCCAACACCGCATCGTGTCGTATTTGCCAAGCCGCTGTCACCTGCGCCACCAGCTGCTCACTAGGATTGTCCAAGGCGGCTATTTCCGCCTCGATATTACCGCCCAGTTTAATATCGGTACCGCGACCGGCCATGTTGGTAGCAATGGTGACGACCCCCGATTGCCCGGCCTGAGCGATGATTTCCGCCTCGTGTTGGTGGAACTTAGCATTCAATACCTTGTGCTCGATATTGGCCTTTTTAAACTGACTCGAAACTTCCTCAGAGGTCTCGATCGACGCGGTGCCGACTAATACCGGCGCCCCTGTGGCAATCAGTTCTTTTACATCGGCGGCAATAGCATCGTATTTTTCCTCCTTCGACAGGTACACCAGATCGTTGAGATCGTTGCGCTGGGCCGGCACGTTGGTGGGTATAACCACTACGTCGAGACCGTAGATGTGCTGGAACTCGAAAGCTTCTGTATCAGCGGTACCGGTCATACCCGCCAACTTGTTATACAGCCGGAAATAATTCTGGAAGGTGGTTGATGCCAAGGTCTGGCTTTCAGCTTGAATAGTCACCCCCTCCTTGGCCTCTATAGCCTGGTGCAGGCCCTCAGACAAGCGGCGCCCGGGCATGGTTCTACCGGTGTGCTCGTCGATTAACACGACCTGAGAGTCTTGGATAATGTATTCGACATCGCTATGAAACAGTCGGTGCGCGCGCAGACCGCTGTAAACATGCTGTAACAGCGACAAGTTGGTGGCGGAGTAGAGACTATCGCCCTCGGCCAACAGCCCAGTTTCGGTCAGTAACTCCTCGACAAAGGTGTGCCCTTTTTCGGTAATTTCTACCTGTCGGGCTTTTTCGTCGATAGTGAAGTGGCCCTCCTCGTCGCTATCCTCAAATTGTTGCACAAGCTTGGGGATAAAGGTGTTGATACGACGATATAACTCCGAGCTATCCTCTGCTGGCCCCGAGATAATCAGCGGAGTGCGGGCCTCATCGATCAAAATTGAGTCGACTTCGTCGACAATAGCGTAGTTGAGTCCGCGCTGAAAACGGTCTTCTAGCGAGAACGACATATTGTCCCGCAAATAATCAAAACCAAATTCGTTATTGGTGCCGTAGGTAATATCACAGGCATAGGCCGCGCGTTTTTCCTCCGGCTCCTGGCCGGAATAAACCACACCTACTGTCATCCCAAGAAATTCATAAACCGGCCGCATCCAATTGGCATCGCGCTCCGCCAAATAGTCATTGACGGTCACCACGTAAGCGCCCAGTCCCGATAGTGCATTGAGGTAAATCGGTAGCGTTGCTACCAGCGTCTTGCCCTCGCCCGTGCGCATCTCGGCAATATGACCCTCGTGCAGAGTAATGCCCCCGATCATCTGCACGTCGAAGTGGCGCAAGCCCAGCGAGCGTGTGCTGGCCTCTCGCACCACTGAAAAAGCTTCTGCCAACAGCGCATCAAGGTTCTCACCGCCGTCGATACGAGATTTAAACTCCGGCGTTTTTGCCTTGAGCTGGTCATCGTTGAGGGCGCCTATAGCCTCTTCAAAGGTATTAATTTTGAGCACAAGCTTACCGAGCCGCTTCAATTCCCGGTCGTTCTTGGTACCGAAGACCTTCTTGAACATATTCCCTAACATAATGCCTCTGATTTATTACATATCGAGTAGACCACAATGCAGTCGCCGACGGCAGCACTCGATGGGGTTAAATAATAACTGGGTGAGTAGATCAAAGAGACCGCTCATCGGGCAATAGATTGCACCGCGAGGGTTAGCAGAACATCAGCGACTGGCGCGATGAATATACGCTGCTGGGTCGACCGGGCGACCGTGTTTATACACTTCAAAATGAACATGAGGACCGGTAGAACGGCCACTGCTGCCCATTAGCGCGATAGTCGCGCCTTTTTTGACGATATCACCTACTTCAACTTTATGTTCTTTGTTATGGCCATAGCGCGTCATATAGCCGCTGCCGTGATTGATCTCTACCATTTCACCATAGCCGGAGCGCTCTCCGGACCAAGTAACAACACCACTGGCGACGGCGATAACCTCAGAGCCCTCCTTGCCAGCAAAGTCCACACCTTCGTGCATCGCGATGCGCCCGTTAAAGGGATCGGTGCGACGGCCAAAGCGAGAGGACATCCAACCCTTGCCAATCGGGCGTCCGGCCAGAAACGTATCGTCCTCAATTTTTCTATTCGCCAGCAGCGTCTCGAGGATTTCCAGTTGATGCTCGCGATCGTCGATGCGACCAACTAGCTGATCAATGGCATCAACAAAGTCTGGGCCATCATAAGCAACGCCGTTGTCATGGCTAGCGGGACCACCGAGGGCCGGTAGTTGGGTGAAATCGAATTCGCCTTGGTCCAATTTGGCAATACTAGTAATGCGTTCGCCGAGAGCGTCCAAACGCACCAATCGGGCCTGCAGTGCTGCCATTTTGAGGGTCAGGGCCTGCAGCTGTTGATCGGTCTGCTGCTTGGTCTGCGCTATTTCCAGCTGCTCTGCCAGTACGGTATCTTGCAGTGCAACCAAAGTTTGATGATCCAGTACAATGCCACTGCTGTCATTAAGCTGGTAGCCGATATAACTGCCAATGCCCAGTGGCACTCCCAGTAAACACATGGATAACAAGGTGCGACTCAACCGTCCCAGCGATAGCGACCGGGCCAGTCCGTGTTTACCTTTGACAAAAATGACTTTCATAAGTAGAACATTGTGTTGCGAATTATTAATAGATCAGCTGATAGCTATTATTTACTCTAACCGTGGCCAATACGTACATCGGATGTTGGCGATAAGCCGTGGCTATTGGTTTTTACTATTGTCTGTCAATGCCGAGAAATCTCTACCGAGGCCCTAACAAAAAAATCACCTATTTGCAGGGGGAACTCGCTGCGATGCCCGAGTAAAAACACCCGCAACTGAGTAAACAAACACTTTAGCTCAGCAAATTTCGCTAAATATCGCATATTAGGCGGTCAATTGCCAATATCGAAGAGGAAGAACGTTGCAGCAGCACGCATTTTGCGCCGCACCAGGGTGCTAAACAGCCGCAATCGCCGGCATATAGGAGATGGGAGCGTCGGCCTTGTCTTCGAAAGTGACTACTTCCCAAGCCTCGGTATCTGCTATCAGCGCCCGCAGCGAAGCATTATTCAATCCGTGTCCGGATTTATGGGCCTTAAACTCGCCGATCAAACTATTGCCTAACAAATACAAGTCACCGATGGCGTCTAACACCTTGTGTTTGACAAATTCATCTTCGTAACGCAAACCATCTTCGTTTAGAATGCGAAACTCATCGACGGCTATTGCATTGGCCTGACTGGCACCCTGAGCTAGTCCTTGAGACAGCAGGTACTCGAATTCATGCTGAAAACCAAAGGTGCGGGCCCGGCTGACTTCTTTGACAAAGGAGGTACTGGAGAAATCCAACTCAGCGGTGGCAGTGCGATCTCGAAACACCGGGTGATCGAAATCGATAGTGAAGGAAACTTTGAAGCCGTCAAAAGGAAGGAATGTTGCCACTTTGTCGCCATCTGTGACCGACACCGCACGTTTTATACGGATAAATTGCTTGGCCTTAGATTGTTCTTCGATACCAGCAGACTCGATTAAAAAGACGAAAGGGCCGGCACTGCCGTCCATAATCGGCACTTCAGCAGCGCTGACTTCTACATAGGCATTGTCTACCCCCAGTCCCGCCATAGCAGACAGCAAGTGCTCCACGGTAGACACTCGAACCTCTCCCTTCATCAAAGTGGTGGACAAAGTGGTGTCCCCAACATTTTCAGCCCGGGCGGCAATTTCTACCATCGGCTCGAGATCTGTTCGTCTAAATACAATTCCGGTATCAACGGGGGCAGGTAAAAGGGTTAAATAAACCTTCTCCCCGGTGTGAAGTCCGACGCCGGTTGCACGAATTGCATTTCTTAACGTACGTTGTCTTATCATGGTAATACTTCTGGCTGCTGAACAGCGAGTTAAGGACCTATATGAACCGCAAATCAAGGAATGTTGCCCTGCATTGAGAATCAAACTGCCCAACGGTAGGGACTACTAACATCGACCAAAAATTTCGGCCATAGTAAATTCCGAGTTACATCCTCGAACTATATACGGGTGGCACGGGTATATAGTAGCTTAAAAATCAGATACTGGTAGTAGACCTAATTCTGAGGCGCAAATTCTAGCAGAAATATCATTCTACGCCAACCGACTGCTAGGGGCGAATAGATCAAAAACAGCCTTCATTAACCGTGTCTATTTTCTTAAGCCATTGCCATCGAAGAATCGATTGCAAGGCTTTAAACTGCAACACTGAAGCGCCCTGACCTACCGGCCCTCGCTAATCTGCCTGACGGCGTAAAAAAGCGGGAATGTCTAAATATTCCATATCCTTGTCCTGCGGTGAAGTGGGTACCACATCGGAAGAAATGGCTGACTGCGGATTGGTACGCATAATAGTCGGCCGGTCCAGCGCCCGGTAATCTGGGTTTGCGGCGCTAATGATTGGCCTGCTCTCAACCGCTTTTAACGGTGTCTCAATAATTTCGCCACCCAAACCAGTCGCCACCACGGTAACCCGCAATTCTTCTGACATCTCAGGATCGATAACAGTTCCCACCACCACGGTTGCATTGTCAGAAGCAAACTCTTCAATAATATCACCAACTTCAGCAAACTCGCCAAGTGATAAGTCCAAACCTGCAGTAATATTCACTAGAATTCCGCGGGCTCCCTGCAAGTCGATGTCATCTAGCAATGGACTGCGAATAGCCGCTTCCGCCGCTTCACTAGCCCTGTTTTCACCGCGAGCATACCCGGTACCCATCATCGCCATACCCATTTCCGACATCACGGTACGCACATCGGCAAAATCCACATTGATCATTCCGGGGCGAATGATCAGATCAGCTATGCCCTGTACAGCACCTAATAACACATCGTTTGCCGTTTTAAACGCATCCAGCAAACTGGCATTTTTACCCAGCACTTCCAATAACTTTTCGTTGGGGATGGTAATCAGCGAATCAACGTGTTGCTGCAATTCAGCCATGCCCTCGTCGGCAATCTTTTTACGCTTTTTGCCTTCGAACGAAAACGGCTTAGTGACTACTGCCACGGTGAGAATACCCAAGTCTTTGGCAATTTCAGCCACTACCGGGGCTGCGCCAGTACCCGTACCGCCGCCCATTCCCGCAGTGATAAATACCATGTCAGCGCCAGCTAACGCCTCGGCGATACGGTCGCGATCTTCCAGCGCAGCCTGACGACCAACATCGGGATTGGCGCCAGCACCCAAGCCCTTAGTGATGGTACTACCCAGTTGCAACACCGTTGTCATATCGATATCAGTGAGCGCCTGGGCATCCGTATTAGCACAGATGAAATCCACACCTTCTACGTGATTTTCTATCATATGCTTAATCGCATTGCCGCCACCACCACCGACGCCAATCACTTTGATAACCGCATTTTGTGGTACATTATCTATCAACTCAAACATAACGTTCTCCCTTTTTTATAGTGACTGCCAATACCTAAACTGGGTATTAACACTCGTGCAATATTTATTTATTAATTAAATTGAAATTAAAATTAAAAAGTTTGCCCCATGGCACCCGTGTTAAAAATTACTTTGCAGCCAATCTTTTAAGCGGCTAAAAACACCCACGTTAGGTTTTACCCTACTGCGACCATCGACACCTGTTCCGGTCAATTGCTTCAAACCGTATTGCAACAAGCCAATACCTGTCGAATAAATCGGATTTCGAACGATATCAGTGAGCCCGGTAATATTTTGCGGTGTGCCTATCCGTACCGGCGTATGAAATATTTCCTCTGCCAACTCGACTACACCTTCCATTTTGGAGGTACCTCCAGTCAGCACAATACCGGCAGCGATAAGATCTTCGTAGCCACTGCGGCGCAATTCGGCATGTATCAATGTAAACAGCTCATCGTAGCGGGGCTCGACCACTTCGGCCAAGGCTTGTCTAGACAAATCCCTCGGTGGCCGTTCGCCAACGCTGGGCACTTTAATAGTTTCATCGGCGCCGGCTAGTTGAGTCAGCGCACAGGCGTATTTGATTTTAATTTCTTCAGCATTTTGTGTCGGTGTTCTCAGCGCCATAGCTATGTCATTAGTTACCTGGTCACCGGCAATAGGGATAACACCGGTATGCCGTATGGCACCATCGGTAAAAATGGCGATATCAGTGGTACCACCACCGATATCAACGAGACAAACACCGAGCTCTCTCTCGTCGTCGGTCAATACGGCATAACTCGATGCCAACTGCTCGAGAATAATATCCTCTACCTCCAAACCACAGCGGCGGATGCACTTTTCGATATTCTGCGCAGCATTGACGGCACAAGTCACCAAGTGAACCTTGGCCTCGAGTCTAACCCCCGACATTCCCAGCGGCTCTTTAATACCCTCTTGGGTATCGATCACGTATTCCTGAGGTAATATATGCAGCACTTTTTGATCGGCCGGTATTGCCACCGCCTGCGCCGCATCAATAACCCGTTCTAAATCCAGCGGGAACACTTCATGGTCGCGAATCGCGACAATACCATGGGAGTTCAAACTGCGAATATGGCTGCCGGCGATACCTGCATAAACCGAGTGAATTTGACAGCCTGCCATCAGCTCCGCCTCCTCGATAGCGCGCTGAATAGACTGCACCGTTGACTCAATATTTACTACAACACCTTTTTTCAGCCCCCGGGAAGGGTGTGAGCCGATACCGACAATTTCCAGTCCGCCCTCATCGTTTATTGCGCCAACAATGGCTACCACTTTTGAGGTGCCGATATCGAGACCGACTATCATTTTCCTGTCGACGGTACTGCCCATCAGCCAATACTCCCAAGATATGTTGGTGTTATCACTACAGGAAAAATGTTCATCGCTTGTCTCTTTACTGGTCAGAGTTGAACTTAACTATCATTGTCGAACTTAATTTTCGAACTTAATTTTCGCTACTAATTCTTAATTACCGGCCCTGAACTAACCGCTAGCGCTGGGCAAAATCTCTTCACTTCGCCAAGCAATCGCAAGGCCATTGTTATAGCGAATGTCGATACGGGCAACACGGGCGAAGTCCTCTGCTAACAGGTCATCATAGGCCCCAATAAAACGACGCATTTTTGCCATTACGTCGCCGCTGCCCATTGCCACCGGCACCCGATGACCGTTTTCACCGGCGCCTATTAACGCCGACCAACCGCCATTTTTTGCCAACTCAAGCTGGTAAATATTGATCTTTTTTTGCTGTAACATTTTACGCCATTCACTGTAGTGGCCAACGACCTTGCCGCTGCTTCCCAGTGGACCGTGCAGGCGCGGTAGCTGCTCACTCACAGCCATCGCTGACGTTGACTCAAACACGTCACCGCGATGATTCAAAAAACCGTTGCTACCCCAGCGCGCTATAGGCGTTTGCTCAGTTACCGCGATAACAATTTGATTGGGCCACTTGCGACTAACCGCCACCTCATATACCCAGGGCCGTGCCAGCAATTGTGTTTTTATTCCCTGTAAATCCAAAAAAATAAAACCACCCGTTAGATAGGGTGTAACTTCATCACTAATCGACTGCCTGACCACATTGCGAAACTCGCCGTTAACCACAACACGCTCCACCGGTTGCGAGATCAGCCCGCTAACGGCACTAATCACCAACGCGCTCACAACTAGACAAGCGACGGCCGATAACAACGGTTGTAGCCGTGACAAATTAATAGTCCGCGACGGCTTGTTGCGACTAACAGCACCTCTGCTGTTTTGTTGTTTGTTGGCATGTGCCATTAGTTCAAACCCATCAGTTTTTTTCAACCAAACTCAACCGTAAAATAGTGGCCACTAGCAGATCGAATTCTACGCCTACCGCCTTCGCCGCCATTGGCACCAAACTGTGATCGGTCATACCGGGAACCGTATTGACTTCCAACAAACTAAACTCGCCAGTTTCATCCTGCATAATATCGACTCTGCCCCAACCACTGCAGCCGATTGCACGATAAGCTTTTAGTGCTAGCTCTTGCAGATCTTGTTCCCGCTGTACGCTCAAACCACTAGGCGAAAAATAGCGCGTGCTATCGGATTCATATTTCGCATCGTAGTCATAAAACGCGTGATCAGTTTCCAAGCGTATCGCCGGCAATACCTGCTCACCCACAATCGCGACGGTGTATTCTGCACCACTGATATACTGTTCGACCATTATTGCGCCATCGTAGCGCTGCGCTTCTCGGTAGGCGCTCAACAGCTCTTCATAGGAAGACACTATGCTAATACCGATACTGGAGCCTTCATGCACAGGCTTGACCACTGCCCTACTCCATTGATTTAGCACACCCTCACAGTCATCAATAGTTTCCAGCAGTTTGAACGCTGGCGTAGCTAGACCCAGTCCGCGCCACAATAACTTTGTTCGAACTTTGTCCATAGCCAAGGCCGACGCCATAACGCCGCTACCGGTATAACTAATACCCGCATAATCCAAAAAACCTTGAATACGGCCGTCTTCACCGCCACAGCCGTGCAGTGCGATAAAGGCGTGCTGATAATTCCCCAGCACCTCATACATCCACTTCGGCTCTCCAGTATCGATTGCCACTGCGTTAATATTTTGCATTTTTAGCGCCGCAACAATCGCCTGACCGGTTCGCAGTGACACCGCACGCTCGGCAGAATCGCCACCGAGCAATACTGCCACCGGGCTCTGCAGCGCAATCTGCCAATTGTCCTCGGCACCAGCCGCATTCCATTTTTCACTCACTAGTAGCTACCTGTCGTCAAACAATTCTTAGCGAATAAGCGAATGTTCATTAGAACTATTATCTTTGCCATCATTATATATTGCGCTCGAATTTTGACTGCTTTAACTGCGCCGCCAAGGCGATCGCGATAGAGCCGACATTACCGGCTCCTTGCGTTAGAACTACATCACCGTCGCGAATCACACCGGCTAGAACCGAGGCCACGCTTTCAATACTCTCAACAAATACTGGGTCCAATTGCCCGCGACTTCTAATACTGCCACACAGTGAACGACTGTCGGCACCGGCAATGGCATCCTCACCAGCACTGTAAACTTCTAACAATAACAAACTGTCGACGGTAGACAGCACCCGCACAAAGTCCTCATACAAATCTTTGGTGCGTGAATAGCGGTGGGGCTGATAAACCATAACTAGACGCTGATCGGGCCAGGCTTGTCTGGCAGCACTAATAGTGGCGGCAACCTCGGTGGGGTGATGGCCGTAGTCGTCAACCAGTTCAATGGTACCGGTCTCGCCCAGTGAAAATGCGCCATAGCGCTGAAAACGCCTACCAACACCTTGAAAGTTCTTCAGCCCGCGCACAATCGCAGCGTCGTCGATACCCTCGTCCGTGGCCACCGCGATGGCCGCTGCGGCGTTTAAAATATTGTGCTCGCCGGGCATATTAATAATAACCTCAAGATCGCTCATAGCCCCGGGACGCGCTACTGTAAAAGCACTGCTAAAGTTGCTCTTCACCACCTGACTAATACAATAATCTGCGTCGCCACTAAAACCATAAGTCAGGATAGCCCGGGTAATCGATGGCATTATTTCCCGCACTACGTGATCGTCGATACACAATATCGCCATGCCGTAGAAGGGCAAATTGTGCATGAACTCAATAAAGGTATTTTTCAGCTTTTCAAAATCACCACCGTAAGTCGCCATATGATCGGCTTCAATATTGGTAATCACTGACACCATCGGTTGCAGGTGTAAAAACGAGGCATCACTCTCATCGGCCTCGGCAATAAGGTAGCGACTCTCGCCGAGGCGGGCGTTGCTGCCGGCGCTGTTCAGCAGACCGCCAATAACAAAGGTTGGATCAAGTTTCGCCTCGCCGAAGATCGACGCCAGCAAACTGGTAGTGGTGGTTTTACCGTGGGTACCAGCAACCGCAATACCGTGGCGGTAGCGCATTAATTCCGCCAGCATCTCCGCCCGAGGTACGATCGGTATACGCAGGGCTTTCGCCGCCACTACTTCTGGATTCTCAGTATTTACTGCGGATGAGCAGACAACCACATCAACACCGTTAACATTGGCTGCACTGTGGCCTATATCTATCCTTGCGCCCATCGCCTGCAAGCGCCGAGTATTCTTAGAGCGCTGCATATCAGAGCCGGACACGCTATAGCCCATATTCAACAATACTTCGGCTATGCCACACATACCGGCGCCCCCGATGCCGACAAAATGTATACCTTTTATCCGGCGCATTTCCGGCGCAACAAAACTGGCGATTGGCTCAGCCATGGGCAACCTCCTGACAAATTGACGCGACTTTTTCCGCCGCATTGGGCTGCAGCAACTGCCGCGCGTTAGTGGCCATACGCAGTAATTTTTGCGGCTGTTCACCGAGTTCTCGAATCAATCTAGCGACCGAAGTCGCGTTCATATCGTCTTGTAACATCAATAGCCCAGCATCGTTGTCGACTAACCAGCGAGCATTTTCACGCTGGTGATCATCAATAGCATAGGGCAGCGGCACCAAGATAGAAGCCAGGCCTACCGCGGTAATTTCGGCAACGGTAAGCGCGCCTGCCCGACAAATAATTAGATCCGCCCATTGGTAGGCCGCCGGCATATCGTCGATAAAAGCTTCACATTTCACCTCCATGGCCAGACCCTGATAGGCCTGAAGCACCGAATCGATATGGACCGAACCAGTTTGATGCCAAACCTGTGGCCGCTGGTCGGTGTCGATCAATGCCAGCGCAGCTGGAATAATGTCATTAATCGCCTTGGCTCCGAGGCTGCCGCCGACCACTAACAACTTGAGCCCAGTGGTTCTGCCATAACGCTGTTGCGGCGCCGGCGAAGCACTAATTTCATCGCGCACCGGATTGCCAACGTACTGCGCCCGGCTGGGGCCCACAGTGATTGGGTATGCCGCCAACACCCGACAGGCAAAGCGCGCCAGCAGTCTATTACTGGAACCGGCCACTGCATTTTGCTCGTGAATAACCAGTGGCCTACGCAGCAGCCAGGCTGCCAAACCGCCGGGGGCCGAAACAAACCCCCCCATGCCCAATACACAAACTGGCCGCAAAATCATCATCAACCGCAGCGACTGCAACAGCGAAACGGCCAAACGAAGGCCGCCGAGCAGCGTAGCGAATAGGTTTTTTCCTCGCAGGCCGGATGCCGCTATATAGTGAATAGGTATCTGGGCAGCGGGAACGAGTCTGGCTTCAATACCCCGGCGAGTACCCAGCCACTGCACATCAAAACCGCTCAGCTGCAAGTAGTGCGCTACCGCCAGCGCGGGGAACACATGACCACCAGTGCCACCGGCCATGATAACGATCGAAGGTTTAGTCTGTTTACTCACGACAGTACGACCTCCCCTGAATTACGCTGTGACCGGGCAGTGCTCTTTTTAACGGCCGGTTTTTTCAGCCCCGCCGCGGCCGTAGGCGCAGCTAACACCAACTCCCGGTTAATCCGAAATACTAACGCCATTAAACCGCAACAGACGATCAGCGAACTGCCGCCGGAGCTTAAAAAAGGCAGGGTTAAGCCCTTGGTTGGCAATAAACCGGTATTGACACCTATATTGATAAAAGTCTGGCCGGCAATCATCAGAGCAATGCCGTAAGCTACATAAGCACTAAAAAGCTGCTGCTTTTTTTCTGCATGGCGCCCAATCATTAAAATTCTAACTATTAGCGTGGCAAAGAGCCCGATCAAACCCAGACTACCCAACAGCCCAAACTCCTCGGCGAAGATGGCGAAAACAAAGTCTGTATGAGCCTCGGGCAAGAAAAATAGCTTTTGAATACTGTTGCCCAAACCGACCCCAAACCACTCACCGCGACCGAAGGCAATCAGCGCCTGGGTCAACTGATAACCGCTGGCAAATTGATCTGCCCAAGGATCTTGGTAGGACATAAACCGTTCCATCCGGTAGGGCTCGCTGACCACTAGTAGCACTAGCGCCGCTAGCGATGCCAACATCACTAGTAAAAATTGCCACAGGCGCACCCCGGCCAAAAAAATCATCGCGAATGCGGTGCCAATGGTAACCACTGTGGCGCCAAAATCTGGCTCTAACATAAGCAGTAAGGTCATCAAGAACAGCACTGCCATAGGCTTAACAAATCCACGCCATTGCTCGCGCACCTCGTCCTGACGTCGGACCAAATAGCCGGCTAGGTATAAAATCATACAACCCTTCACCAGTTCTGAGGCTTGCACCGTAATCGGGCCCACTATTAACCAGCGGCGACTGCCATTGACTTCCCGGCCTATGCCCGGAATTAATACCGCTATTAACAATACAAAACCGACCATTAGCCACAGCCAACCGGTTCTCTGCCAGAACGCCATCGGCACTCGATAGACCAGCAAACCGGCGACAATGCCGATACTCAAATGTAGCGCATAACGAATCATATGAAAAAAAGGATTGCCGTATTTAGCACTGGCGAACTCAATCGAAGCGGAACTCATAGCGATAAAGCCCACAACTAATAGCGCCACTAAGCTCAGCAACAAATACCGATCAAATACCGCAAAATAATCGTT
>JBLHLU010000021.1:0-24811 GCA_047623385.1 Paraglaciecola psychrophila | reverse complement strand
AATATAATGACAAAAAACAAGGTGTGCTCTTTATCACTGTCGATGACCGCAGCAACAGTTTTTTACAATTTACGGTCGCTGATAATGGCCCCGGCATAGAGAAAAAGTATCACGAGAGGATTTTTTTGATGTTTCAAACGCTGCAGGCCCGAGATGTTATTGAGGCCAGCGGTATGGGTCTTGCTATCGTAAAAAAAGTGGTTGAAACTGAGGGCGGTACGGTGCGCATTGAGTCTGCCTTAGGTGAAGGCTCAGCTTTTATATTTACTTGGCCAAAATATAAAGTTGCCACTTAAGTGCCTTAACTACAGTTTAACTACAGTTTAACTACAACTTAACTACAGCTTAACTACAACTTAACCAGCAACCATGAGCTGCAACTTGGTAAATCCATCACTATTCATTTCACGGCAATGAACGACAATGAACAACAATACAGCCGCCGTGCCGTTTCAGCCGGCCGCCCTTCTCCACCTTAACCCTCTGCGGTTGCCGTACTCGCGCAATAACAAATGCACGCTAACACTGCCCAGCAAAGCGGGGTCTGTGTTAAAATAAGTGCTTTATTCATTGCCAATCACAATTGCACTTATGAGCACCAGAGACAATTTATATAACAAGCCCTTTGCCTCGATTGCCGATTTTGCCTTCGACCAGTCTGTGGTCGAGGTTTTTCCCGATATGATCGAGCGCTCAGTGCCGGGCTATAGCACGATTATTGCGATGACCGGCGTTATCGCCAGTCGCTACGCCCAGCCCGGCAGCCACTACTACGATCTGGGCAGTTCGCTGGGAGCTTCTACGCTGTCGATGTGTCGACAATTGAAGCCTGAGCATGGCAAAATAATCGCCGTCGATAACTCCGAAGCTATGTTGCAACGTGCCCGCGAGATTATTGATGCCAGCCAGCGACCACAAAGCATCAGCGTGGAACTGCAACTGGCAGATATTCGCGCAGTCGCTATTGAGAATGCCGCCGTGGTGGTACTCAACTTCACCTTACAGTTTATTCCACCAACCGACCGCGAAGCGTTTTTACAGACAATTTATCGCGGTATGCGCCCCGGTGCAGTATTGTTATTGTCGGAGAAAATTCTGTTCGAGGATACCCAGCTGCAGCAGCTTAATACCGATTTACACCACGAATTTAAACGCGCCAACGGTTACAGCGATCTGGAAATAAGCCAGAAGCGCAGTGCTATCGAAAATATATTGATACCGGAAACACTCAACACTCATCAGCGCCGCCTACAGGCAATCGGCTTTAGTAGCAGTGATGTCTGGTTCCAGTGTTTTAATTTCGCCTCGATGGTGGCAATCAAGTAAAGCGAACTCACCATGTCATTAATTACTAGTAGGACGCTATCGCAACTATGATTGACTACCAACCCTTTCTCAATGTGCTCGACCACTACAGCGACCAGCATCAGGGCCTCGCAATGTGGCGTCAAGCGCTGCCTGAACAGATCGAAAAGGGCCTAGATGAAGCCCGCTACGGCGATCTACCGCGCTGGCGCGCGGTATTAGAGGCGCTGCCTAATTGGCCGGTGTCCACGGTCGACTTGAACAGCGCCGCAGTCACCATCAACGGCCAACAAGCTACAGATCAACAGGCCAGCTTTCGCCAGCTACTAAAGGGGCTCCACCCCTGGCGCAAGGGTCCCTTTCAATTCTTTGAAGCCGAAATCGACACCGAGTGGCGCTCCGATTGGAAATGGGACCGCCTGATTGAACACATCAGCCCGCTGACCGGTAGAACGGTGTTAGATATTGGCTGCGGCAGTGGCTACCACTGTTGGCGTATGCGCGGTGCCGGTGCCGAATTAGTAGTCGGTATTGATCCTACGCCGCTGTTTGTTTGCCAGTTTTTTGCCGCTCAACACTATATTGACGATCCTTGTGTCACCGTATTACCGTTGGGTATTGAGCAACTACCTAGTAAGCTTTACTTTTTCGACACGGTGTTTTCCATGGGTGTGTTATACCACCGCCGCTCGCCCTTCGATCATTTGATCGAACTGCGCGACACACTGCGACCCGGTGGCGAGTTGGTATTAGAAACCTTAGTGGTCGATGGCGATAACACCACTGTACTGGTGCCCGAAGGCCGCTATGCAAAAATGGGCAATGTGTGGTTTTTACCCAGCTGTGCGACGCTGAGTAGCTGGCTGAAAAAAGCGGGCTTTGATCAGATAAAACTCGTCGAGGTGACTACCACCACCACCGCAGAACAACGCTCTACCGAGTGGATGACGTTTCACTCACTGCAACAGTTCTTAGACCCGGCGGATCACAGCAAAACAATCGAGGGCTATCCAGCGCCACAGCGAGCCATATTTACCGCTACCCGAGCACGCTAGAACAACTGTTATAACTTAATACAACCAAGGAAGTAATCCATGTCGAGCGAACAGACTGCCCGCAAAAAGCCGCTAGAGGGCATCCGTGTTATTGAATTAGGTCAACTACTAGCCGGGCCTTTTACCGGTTCGATGCTGGCCTACTTTGGTGCCGAAGTGATTAAGGTTGAATCACCTGAGGGCGGCGATCCGATTCGCGGCTGGCGCGAGGTGCAAGACGGCACTTCACTGTGGTGGCACAGCCTGGGGCGCAACAAAAAATCGGTCACCATTGACTTGAAGACCGAGGGCGGCCGCGATCTAGTTAGACAACTGCTACAAGACGCCGACGTGCTGATCGAAAATTTTCGACCTGGGGTGATGGAAAAATGGGGCCTGGGGCCCGATGATATTAAACCTACCAACCCGGGCATTATCTACACCCGTATTTCCGGCTATGGCCAGGATGGGCCCAATGCCAACAAACCCGGCTTTGCCTCAGTTTGCGAGGGTTACAGTGGCTTTCGCTTCTTAAACGGTTTTCCCGATCAGGCCCCGGTGAGGCCCAACCTCAGTATCGGCGACACCATAGCCGGCATTCACGCAGCACTGGGCGTATGTCTGGCCATTATCGAACGAACCAACAATGACAAGGGCGAGGGTCAGGTCATTGATGTAGCGCTGTACGAGTCGATGTTTAATCTTATGGAAGCGGTGGTGCCGGAATACGACGGTGCCGGTATTATCCGTCAACCCTCCGGCACCACCATTACCGGTATCGTGCCGACTAACACCTTTTGCTGTGCAGACGGTAAGTATGTAGTGATCGGCGGCAACGGTGATTCAATTTACCAACGCTTAATGACCGCAGCTGGGCGCCAAGATATGGCTGAGGACCCAGAGCTAGACGACAATGCCAAGCGGGTTGTTCACCAGCAAAAAATAGAACAGGTGCTGGCTGACTGGTGTATGCAACACGATGCTGCCGTCATTATCGAAAAATTAGAGGCCGAGCGGGTACCGGTGGGCCCCATTTATACCGTCGAAGATATGATGAGTGACCCTCATTACCAAGCCAGGGGTATGTTCGAACAGGTTGAGATCGACGGCAAACCGTTGAAAATTCCGGCGATGTTGCCAAAACTCGGCTCGACCCCAGGCCAGACCAACTGGTCGGGACCAAAACTAGGCAGTCACAATACTGAGGTATTCGAACAGCTGCTGGGCCTTGATACGGCGCAGTTGGCGGCGCTAAAGCGCGATGGTGCCATCGGTTAATAACATGTAGGTACAGCGGCCAATACTTTAGCGATTCACAATGTGTTAGCTAAGGCGTGCCGCCGCTGACATTTCATCTATACTGTGTTCACATTCACCAAGCTGACACTTTTCATGGCTCTGTCTTTAAAACCTCTTGTTCGCCTGAGCACGCCACTACTGCTATTGCTGGCAGCTAGCTATGCTCTGAGTAAAGCCGATCTGCTAGACCCCAGTTATATTGTTATTGCAAAATGGCTGCCCTACAGTATTTTCTTAATCGTATTGGGTCTCGCTCATACTTTTAACCGCTCTCGGTTTTTTGCAGCCGCTTTAATTATGGCTGCAGTATTTTGGTTTATTCAGACCTACCTGCAAAATAGCCTCGTCGAAGACAGCACTCGCACCCTTTTTAATAGCCTGAATCTGCTGGTACCTTTGGCACTGCTACTGCTAATGGCGCTACCTGAACGCGGCTTGTGGAATCGTCACAGCTGGTTGCCGCTGTCAGTTGCACCGCTATTGTGCACCACAGCTTATTTGCTGCAGCAAAATCTCAGCGTATCTCAACTGCATAGTGTCGACCTGTTTTTCACCCTCAAACCGATAGCCGGTTATGTTATGTCGGTCAATGCCAGTCTCTGGTATGCGCTATTATTGGCGCTGGGCTTATTACTACTGGCTTATCGCAATGCCGAAGCAGAGGCCTCTCTGGCTGGCTGCTTAGTGTTTTTTTATCTCACCTTAGCCTTTTTCGATCGCCCATTAATTTCAACAATCATGTTCTGTGCCAGCGGTTTGACACTGGTTATAGGCCTATTGCAAAGCTCTTACAATATGGCCTACCGCGATGACTTAACCGGACTGTTGGGGCGGCGCGCGCTCAATGAGAAGATGCGCGGACTACCTCGCAGTTGTGTTATGGCGATGATGGATGTAGATCACTTTAAAAAATTCAATGACTCTCACGGACACGATGTTGGCGACGACGTATTGAAAATTGTTGCCGCTAATATAGCCGGCGTCAGCGGCGGCGGCATTCCCTACCGCTACGGCGGTGAAGAGTTTGCCATCGTTTTTACCGGCAAAAAACTACAGCAGTGCATACCACATCTAGAGGCGGTGAGAGAAGCCATCGCCGACTATCCGATAATTCTGCGCGATAAAGCAAGCCGTCCGCGCAATGCCAAAGTAGGGGCTAGCAATCGCGGTAAGAGTAAACGTCAGAAAACCGTGTCGGTCACTGTTAGTATCGGTGTTGCCGACCGCGGTGACAGTACCCAACGCACCGATAACGTCTTGAGAGCCGCCGACAAAGCGCTGTACAGCGCCAAAGAAGCAGGGCGCAATTGCCTGCGACACTGAGCTGGTTTTTGCAGAGCTAGACCGGCGCGATTGTTGCCCCAGCATTAAAGTGATGGGCAAAGGCTGCACTATTTCACTGCCGTGCCATCTATTAGGCTGAAATCCAAAGCCTTACATGCACTGCACTGACTATTTTTTTGAGATCTGGGCATGTGGCCCAGACATTGGCTACTGGAGAGACTATGTCCATCCCACTTATTTGTATCGCACTGCTGGCACTACTGTGTATTAGCTTAGGCCTAACAGTGTCTCTCATCAGAGGAAAGGCCAATACTTTATTTTCCAGCCCCAACAACCCCGAAGACCCACTTTATAAGATGGTTCGTGCCCATGGCAACAGCATCGAGTATGTCCCTATTATCGCACTGCTGTTGTTTATTCTGAGCCTTGGCGAGCAAGCCCCTTGGGTGCTGTGGTGTATGGTAGCTGCGACCGCCAGCCGCTATTTGATTGTCGCAGGCATTGTCTTCCCGCAATCGATGGCAAAACCGAATCCACTGCGTTTTATCGGTGCTATGGGGACTTATTTGGCCGGGTTTGGCCTGTGTTTTGCGTTGTTTTTACAGGCCATAAACGGCTAGCGCGCTGCTATTGGACTACTGCAATCGTAACGCAGCTGCGGTCACTAACGCATTACCTCTGGGAAGAGCATGGCAACTGGTGACCCAGGTCAGTCGATTTAGAAACAAGCAACAACGGCTGCCTCAATAGTCAACACCGTGCTGACCAGCGCTATCGCATCACCGGTTTTTTTTGCAATCTGCGCTGTAGCGTGCGCCGATGCATATTCAGCGCCCTGGCCGTAGCTGACACGTTGCCATCGTGCTCTGCCAGCACCTTTTGAATATGTTCCCACTGCAAGCGGTTTACAGAGGGCGGATTAGCGACCGCTTCGACGGCGCCAGAATGAGCCTCAAACGCCTGCAAAATCTCATCGGCATCGGCGGGTTTACACAGATAATTAACCGCCCCTAACTTAATCGCCTCGACTGCGGTGGCGATACTGGAATAGCCCGTTAACATAACAACAGCCATAGCTGGATAGGCCTCTTTTAAGGCGCTAATCAGTCGCAAACCAGACTCTTGATTTAACTTCAGATCAACCACCGCTCGATTAAACGGGCACTGGGCCGCTAGCATCAGCGCCTCATCTATCGAGCCGGCTACCGCCACTTCAAAACCGCGGCGACTAAAGGCCCGGGCCAATACCCTGCGCACCACCTCATCGTCATCAACTACTAGCAGCTGTTCCTTGATCACAGCGAATGCACCTGTTTCAGTGGCAGTGACACCACTGTGCGAGTGCCGGTCACCGCTGCCGGTCTGTTTTCCAAGCTAACACTACCGCCAATTCGAGTAATGGTAGCGTGCGTCAGGAACAAACCCAAGCCGCGGCCACGGCCTTTACTGCTGTTAAACGGTTGACCGATACGGTCCGCCACTTCTTCGCTAATACCGGGACCGCAGTCATCAATACAGATACGCAGTTGCTGCTCATCCCAGGCAATAACAATAGCAATATCCTCAGGGCTGGCCTCGGCGGCATTGTTGAGCAAATTAGCAATGGACTGTTCGAGGCTGGGATGCAAAATCGCGCTAATTGCCGGCAATGCTGTATCAATAGCTATGTTGGCACTCACTTGCGGGTGTAACAACAACCAGCGATCGGTCAGTTGCAGACAAAAGTCGCGCAGGCTTTGCCGTTGATTTTCCTGCCCCGGCACTAATTGCGCGCGCTCGTGGAGCTGCTGTAGCGTGGTACTGCATTGCACTACTTGGCTGCGCAACAGCTCAAGATCCTCTAACAGTTGAGGCTGATCGCGGTAGTCGTAGCACAGCTCACTGGCCAAGGTTTTGATTGCAGTTAGCGGTGAAGCGAGATCGTGGGCGGTGCCAGCGGCCAGCGTCGCCACCGCCAGCAACTGCTCATCGCGCCAGTTGTCCTCGCGTTGCGCCGCCAACTCAGCGTCCTGTCGGCGCAGCGCCTGTGCCATTTTTAGGCCAAAGTAAGTAATAATCAAGGCGCTGATAAGAAAGTTAAAACCCATGCCGAGACTGTGCAAGTTTAATCGGGCAACATCGCTGCCGTGCTGATGCTCAGCTAAATCCGGCAGTGGAATATTGAAATAAAATAACACCACATATTGCGCTAGGGCAAAAACCGTTAGCGGCAGCACAAACATCCACGGCAGCGCAACTGTAGCCAAACTGATCGGCACCAGATAATAGGAAACAAAGGGATTGTCAGCGCCACCTAAAAAATAAAGCAGTAAGCTGATACTCAGTAAATCGACAGACAACTGCACAAACAAGGCCCCGTCGGAAACCTGACCCGTCTTCGACAGGCGCCAGCCACTGAGTAAATTAACCAGTACTAGCAATCCCAAAATAGTTCCAATCGGCCCATAGGACAGCGGCAGCTGCAGCCAGCCGGCTACTATTATGGCGACCGTACAAACCCCCAGAAACATAGCCCGAATAACTAACAGTCGGCGCATATTGTTGTGCGGGGCAGAAAATAACAGCTGTGTCGAATTCATCGTCATAGTTTAACATTGATTGCGCTAGGGCTGGCAGCCGGACACTGGGGGTTTACTCAGCAAGAGATTATTTATGCACATCGAGAAGTGCTGGCACGGTAGCGGTAACCGGGTGACGATGCCGCCCAGACAAGCTGCCATGGATTAGTCCCAGTGACGCTGGTTTTTGCACCGTAATCTAACAGCTTAATCATAGAGTGAAGCGACGACAAATAGAATGCGACATAACGTCGCGGCAGATAATTACCCACGTATTGTTTTTCACCGACAAAGGCCTAAGTGCAGCTGGAAGCAGTGCAGTAGACACTGTGCACGAAGCCGCTAGCGCAGTCACTATTCGCCTGATTGAGTGCCACTCAGTGCTGCTCAGTGCTGGCTGCCAGAGATCGCGCCGCCAAGTCGTAGCCGTAGGCAATTAACTCCTCGGCGCGGTCAAATTCTAGCGTGCCACAGAGGTTTCGCGGCACTTCTAACAAAATATCCGGCGGATAGGCCGCCAGTTTTTGCCGGGCAATAGTGCCCTGCATAGCATCAAAAGCCTGGTCGGCGACGCGGTACATACTAAGACTGGAACTAACCCCAGCGGCGGGACTTAAAGAGTTCACTAGCTGTAGCATTTTTAAGCCTAAAGCAGAGCGCTGAGCTACCGGTACCGAGCCGGTGCTATTATCCGCAACCGCTGCCAATAGTGGATCCGGGCTGCCTGCTAAATTAACCGCAATGGTTAGCTCGCTGTGATCACCAAAGGTCGGTGCAATGGGCACCGGATTAAGTACCCCGCCGTCGAGTAGCTGCACCCCCAGCCGCTCGACTGGGGTGAACAGCAGCGGCAGGGATATCGAGGCGCGAATGGCCTCAAACAGCGACCCCTGTTGAATCCAAACCTCTTTTTCGTTGCTGATATCGGCGGCCACCGCGGTATAGCTGATCGCAAGCTCTTCGATCAGCGCGTCGCCGGCCAGCTCGGTCAGCGCGTTGATGATTTTATCGCCCTTTAGCAAACCGCCCTGGGCGAGGGTAAAGTCCATTAACTTAAACAACTCAACCGCGCTTAAGCCCACCACCCAATCGGCAAATTGATCCAACTTGCCCAGTGCGTAGAAACCGCCGACCAGCGCTCCCATAGAGCAGCCAGCGATAGAGACGATGCGGTAACCTTGCTCTTCAAGCCAGTTGATTATCCCTATGTGCACCAGCCCCCGAGCTCCACCACTGCCCAGTACCAGCGAGACTGTTGTTCCCTCGGCTACCATTATTGACTCCCACCCAGCGCCACGCTAGTGAATCACCACACCCAATTGATTACCCACTAGAGCGGTCAGAGCCATCGCCAGCGCACCCCAAAATGTCACTCGAGCAGCGCCCAGCAGCATAGAAGCACCGCCGGCACGCGCCGCCGTGCCGCCCAGCAGTGCCAGCAATACCAATGAGAGAACGGCCACTACGCTAATAATATAGGCTGTTGGCACCAGCAGAACAGCCAGCACCGGCAATCCGGCCCCGACAATAAAGCTGGCCGCCGAGGATAGCGCGGCCTGGATAGGCTTGGCGCTGACCTGATCAAAAATACCCAGTTCGTCACGGGCATGAGCAGCAAGGGCATCGTGTTCGGTTAATTTTTTTGCTACTTGGTAGGCCAAATCAACATCAAGGCCGCGGCGAATGTAGATTTCTGTCAGCTCGTCCATCTCAAATTCGGGATTCTCCAGCAGGTGGCGCCGCTCCAGCACCAACTCTGCCTTCTCGGTATCTGCCTGCGAACTAACAGACACATACTCGCCAGCAGCCATCGACATAGTGCCGGCAACCAGCCCGGCAACGCCAGCCAACAACACATCACCACGGCCGGCATCCGCCGCCGCCACACCAATAATAAGGCTCGCGGTCGACACAATACCGTCGTTAGCACCCAGCACTGCAGCCCGCAGCCAGGCGATGCGGTGAGAGAGATGATCGTTGTTGTGGGCACTGTCAGCATGGTTGGAATTGTCATTATCAGTCACAGGCTCTCCTTAAGATTGGGCGCAGCCAACGGCTGCGACACGGTCTTGGCAAAATAGTGGTGATATTGCAGCAGTACATCGAGCCGCCGTTGCAGCCAACAACTGAGCCAGCAACTCAGCCAGCAACCCAGCCGACTAATTCAGCCGGCTACTTCAGCCGACATCGATGCCCCAGCGCTGCACCAGATCGACATCGATATCCAACAGATCGAGCAATCTGCCGACACTGTGATTAACAATATCATCAATGCTGGCTGGGCGGTTATAAAATGCGGGTACCGGCGGTGCGATAATAGCACCCATTTCAGAGAGCGCTGTCATGGTGCGCAGATGGCCCAAGTGCAGAGGCGATTCACGCACCATTAGAATCAACTTTTTCCGTTCTTTTAACACCACATCGGCGGCCCGGGTTAACAAGGTAGTGGTAGTGCCGCAGGCAATTTCAGACATGGTGCGCACAGAGCAGGGAGCAATAACCATACCCAGTGTGGGAAAGGAGCCACTGGCAATAGCCGCACCGATATCTTTGACCGGGTAGACAGTATCGGCCAACGCCTTTAGTTCGTCCAGACTGACATCGAGCTCGTAGCCCAGGGTGCGCTGTGCCGACTGACTGATCACTAAGTGGGTCTCGATCGGTGTGTCTTGCAGTACCTGCAACAACCGCATGCCGTAGACAATGCCGGAAGCGCCGGTGATACCTATGATTAAGCGTTTTTTGTTCATTCGACGTGTACCTCTTGAGCTACGCAGTGTACAGCGGCTATTCAAAAACGGCCAGTCTCCGCGGGTAAATGTTGGGGCTGGGCTGCGGGCTGCGGCTATACGCCCCCGCGCCAAAATGATAATGTAGCAACTAATTCATACTCAAAAACCGCTGACATAATCGCTAGTTACTATTGCATACGCAAAGAGAGCTCATACCGATGATACGCTACCCATTATTTACCCTGCTAATAAGCCTTTTATTAGCACCGACGGCGATGGCGATGACAGTGCCGGCTGCCACTGCTGAGGCAAAACAGTTAGTCCAATCGTTGTCGCTGCGCGAGGGTGGCCCTGCGCTGCGCGATCATCCACGCTGGCAGCGCCCTGCTTATATCGTCGCCTATATCCCGGCGCAGATGAAACCGCTGGCCACACCGATGATTGCAGCCTTGACATCGGTCGCCGGTGAGATTCCGATACGCAGCTACAGCCCCACCGGTAGCGGTGAATTACCCGACTTTGTACGCCGCGCCGAGGTTGTTTTTGGACCGTGTAACAAAGCCTTACTCGAGCAAATACCCCAGTTGATCTGGATCCAAATCCCCACCTCTGGCTCTGAGGCCTGCACCTCACAGTCAGGTGTTAGCGCCGGTGATCTACTGCTGACTAACGCCCAAAGAATGGCGGCAGTGCCGATCGCAGAACACGCGATAGGCCTTACCCTAATGCTGAGTAAAAACCTGCACCGCTACCACCGTAGCCAAGTGGCGGGAAAGTGGCAGCGACAGCTGGGGCTTACATCAGGGGAGCTGGGCGATAAAACCATGCTGGTATTAGGACTTGGCGGTATTGGCAGTGAAGTCGCCAAGCGCGCCAATGCGCTGGGTATGCGGGTTATTGCCACGCGTAATTCTAGTCGTAGCGGCCCGGATTATGTGGACCAGGTCGGTTTGGCTAGCGATATGCTAGATCTGGCCAAGGAAGCCGACATTATTGTCAACGCGTTGCCTCTTACCCCCGCTACCCTTAATCTTATCGACAGCGAATTTTTTACCGTATTAGAACCCGGCACCCTCTATGTTTCGGTGGGCCGCGGCCAAACCACAGACCTCGAGGACTTAATGACAGCACTGGACAATGGACAATTGGCCGGCGCAGCACTGGATGTGATGCACCCTGAACCGCTGCCAGCTAATCATCCGCTATGGTCCCATGACAAGGTGATCATCACACCCCATGTCGCTGGTTTTTCCGGGGCAGCTTTCACTCGCACCTTTATTTTGTTCAAGGAAAATTTACGGCGCTATCTCAACGGCGACCGGCTACTCAACGTGGTCGATATCGAGCGCGGTTACTAAGCCTGTCACCACCCGGGTAACCTAGCCATAATAAACTCTAGAGAAAGGCCAGTTCTATGCTTAAACAACTGATAGCCATTGCTTTGTTAACCGCCCTAAGCTCGGTATGCAGCGCCGACAAAGCTCTCTTTGCAGGTGGCTGTTTTTGGTGTATCGAGTCCGATTTTCAAGATCTTGAGGGTATTCGCAGCGCTGTATCGGGCTATACCGGGGGCAACACAACAAACCCCAACTATAAAGACGTGACCTACGGTAATAGTGGCCACTACGAGGCAGTAGAAATTGAATTTGATCCTGCAATAGTTAGCTACTCGCAACTGTTGCAACACTTTTGGCGCAATATCGACCCCCTTGATGCCAGTGGCCAATTTTGTGACAAAGGCGCCAGCTACCGCAGCGCTATATTTCCTTTAGACAACGAGCAACAGGCACTGGCGCAACAGAGTATGGCCGATGCCCGCGTGCTGCTGCCCGGGAACAAAGCACTGGTTACAAAAATTATCGCTGCCACCGCGTTTTATCCAGCGGAGGACTACCATCAGGACTACTATATAAAAAACCCCAAGCGCTATAAGTACTATCGCTGGAATTGCGGACGCGACAAGCGTTTAAAAGCGCTCTGGGGAGCTCAATAGACCACAAAATCGTGCAGTAAATCATGCAATGAATAATCTAGACAATAATTGGTCAGCGACGGCGGCTTAACTACGGCTTAACTACACGGTTTAACTACACAGTTTAATACAGCACTGCCGCTGGTAAGACTAATCGAGGACGCTGAGGCGATGGCTAAAAATGTAGGACTGGCACAGGGCATGTTGTTGTTTCATCTCAACCAGAAACAAACCTTTGCTATTGGCACCCTTAAAATTAGGGAACTGGTGGCCATGCTTAAGCTAACCTCACTGCCACAGTCGCACCCTAATGTACTAGGGTCTGCGACCATTCGCGGCAGCACTATTCCGGTTATCGATATGGCCGCGGCAATCGGTTTTACCCCATTGACTAAAGAAGAAATGGCGGGCTGCCATATTATTGTTACCGACTGCCAGCGCATGACAGTGGGCTTTGCGGTGCGCACCATAGACCGCATCATCAATTGCAACTGGCGCGACATCAGCTCACCCCCCAAGAACCTTGGCCCCGGCGCTTTCCTAACAGGGGTCACTCGGTTCGAAGACAAACTCGTACAGTTGTTGGATTTCGAGCTACTGCTGTCGACCATTTACCCTGAGGCACCTGTGCAAGGTCTGCAGATCGATAGTGAACAGCGAAAACTGCTACAGGGCCTCAACATTTTGCTGGTAGACGATTCACTGGTCGCTCGCAGACAGCTGTCGGAAGCGCTCAATAGTATCTCCATACCTTACCGCGTCACCACTAACGGGCGCGAAGCCTTAGACATCATGCTCGAGCAAGCCGCCAGCAATAACCGCATTAATATCCTGGTAAGCGATATTGAAATGCCCGGCCTTGATGGTTATGAACTGGCCTTTGAGGTAAAAAACAACAGTGCTATAGCGCCGGCCTATATTATTTTGCACACCTCACTGTCCAGTCAAATCAGCGTAGGCCAAGCCCACCAAGTTGGTGCCAATGAGGCGCTGACAAAATTTGACGCTGAAGAACTGATCGAGGCAATGCTGAGAGGCGCCGAGCAACAGGCATCGTTAGGCTAAGCGCTAACGATGCCCCAGCAATGTACCCAATAGTGCACCCAGCAGTGCATGCAACAGCGGCCCCCAGCAGCGGTCCCCAACAACAGCCGTTATTTTCTTACAGCGCTCTATCGAACATTGACAATTTTTGAAACATTGCCATCCTATAGCTTCCCGTTGCGCACAATGGCTACTCAACAGTGAACAGGCGGCACAGCATGACTCAGCACAGCAGAAATATCGACGAGCGCCGTCACTATTACCGCTACCCAACCAGCGAGTTGAAGGTACTGATAAAATCGATGCGCAGTCAGGACAGCGACTGGATCAAGGGCATGATTCGATCTGTCGATTTTAGTCGCTACGGCATTGGTCTGGAAACCGAACACTGTTTTGCCATCGGCGACCATGTGTCGCTGGTGATTCGCACCGACGATTCGACCTTGACCGAGATAACAGGCATAATCTCCAACCGCACTAAGCAGGATCAAGGCTTTCGCTGTGGTATCCGCTTTCATGTTGACATCAAAGATGACGAGCTAGATTTTCTCGAAGAGCAAATCTCTACTGTATTCCACTAGCCCCGGGCAACCCACAAAAACGTACCCACCAACGGACTAGCTATACTGCGACCTTTACGACTTTAACCATTGCGATCTCAAGATTGCGATTTTCATCACTGCGATCCTAATCATTCCCACCATTCGCATACCCTTTTAGTCAACCTGAGGAACTCCCGGTGACTGGCAACAGCAGTAGCAACCCCATTAGTAAACTATTAAAAACGGTTTCAAAAATCGAGCCCAACGAAATCAGGGCAACCTTGGGCGCATTCCTATTTGTCGTCATTTTAATGTCCGCCTATTACATTTTACGGCCGGTGCGCGACGCCATGGCCAGTGACTGGACCGACGCGGAACTCAGTTGGCTGTGGACACTCAACTTTTTCATCAGCACGGCGGTAGTCGCCTTCTACGGTTTCGCCGTGTCCCGGGTGCGCTTTACCCTGCTGGTACCGGGTATGTACGTCTTTTTCGCCGCCTCCTTTGTACTGTTTTATAGCGCTGCCTCGGTATCGACAGATCGCAGTTTAATCGACAAAGCGTTTTACGTCTGGGTCAGTGTGTTTAGCTTGTTTCATCTGTCAGTGTTTTGGAGCTTTATGTCCGACCTGTTTAGCAAAGAGCAGGCCGGCAGACTGTTCAGTATTATTGCGGTCGGCGCCAGTGTCGGTGGACTTATTGGCCCAGCAATACCGTCGTTTTTCTCTGAGTCGCTGGGTACCGACAACCTCATGCTTATCGCCAGTGTTATGTTGTTATTGCCGATACCGCTGATCTTTTTTCTGCAGGGATTAAAGTCTAGCGAGTTACACAATGGGCAAAGCGCCACCGAGCCATCCCCGGCAACTATCGGCGGCAATCCCTTCGTCGGCTTCAAGATGTTTTTCACCAACCCCTACCTGCTGGCTATTGGCGCCTTTATTTTTCTGTACACCGGCATTAGTTCGTTTGTTTATTTCGAATTAAAAAATCTTTTGGCCGACTACAGCCGTGCTGAACGAGCGGCTATTTGGGCACAAATGGACTTAGTGGTTAACTTTTTGTCGATTGCAACCGGACTATTTGCCACTGGCCGCCTGGTAGGAAAATTTGGCCTACCGGCAACTATTGCTCTGGTACCGGTAGTGATAGCTATTGGCCTGTTAACTATCGCCGCAGCGCCGCTGATACCGGTTGTTATTGGACTACAGATAATTAGACGAGCCGGCAATTATTCAATCACCCGACCGGCCAGAGAGATGTTATTCACCCGGGTCGACCGCGAGACACGGTTCAAGGCGAAACCGGTGATCGATATCGTCGCCTATCGTGGCGGCGATACCATCATGGCCTGGCTGTTTACCGGTTTGACCCAAGGGTTAGGGCTGGGACTGGCCGCCGTTGCCATGGTCGGCGCGCTGATCGCGCTGCTATGGGCGGCGGTGGGTCTCTATTTGGGACGCTGGTTTGAACGCGAAGACAACGCCGACAGCGCCAGCGTAGTAGACCAAGACACCTCGGCAAAGTCTTAGCGGCTCAGCAGGGTGTGGGCCACGGGTGGGTGGACAGCGAACTGTCGAAGCAACACTAACAATGATCCTTCGCCCTGCTGTGATTGCGCCCAATATCAACCGGCGTGTGGTCGGCTCACGGCGCTCTGCGCAGTATAGTCATCAGCAGTTGGACCACCGCTATGGTGCGCTCAGCGGCAACACTATATCCTGCTGAGGTAGCGCTGATTGAGCCTTCGATACGACCTATTTAACGTGAGCTAACGCCGATCAACTGGCCCAGTGACTGGGTTTCCAACCGCTCTCGACTGAAGCCGGCTGGCAGCCCTCGAGTCAAACTAAGCGAGTAGACAGAAGGCTTGCCACCGACATTAAGGCGCAGCCGCACAACCCGTTACGCCATGATACCCGGCGCCAGTACCGTGGCTTCGGCGCTCGCAGCGGGCGATAACATCATTGCGCTGTGGAGCACTTCAGCAAGCCAAGAATGTCGAAAAAACCCGCCGAGCAGCACAACAGTGTGCCAAAAATGGCCGGCATTGAAAACGGTTAGGAGCGGGCTAACTCACCCTCTCGGCGGCGTTGGCGCAACTGAGCACTCTGCTTTTTCACTACGTGCTGAATCAACAGTTCTTGATCACTCGAACTTATTTGTGGAAAGTTCAAGCGGAGAAAATACTGCCCGTCGTCCAAGTGCTCGCAGGCCACCACTTCAGCCAGAGTCACAATAGTGAGTTCCTCTGGCGACAGCCTCAAATCAAGCTTAAGAATTTGTCCCCTGCGCAGCAGTTGCTTGTCTATAAAGCCCATGCCGCAGGCACTGATATTAACCTCGGTCATACGATAGTCAACCGGTGCTCGGGCATGCTGGTCGACATCGAGTTGAGAAACAATAAAGTTGAGTTTTTTGTTGAGTAAGTCTAGTAACTCCGCTGCCAGCGGCGACTGCACCTTGCAGGCGTCCAGCAGCGTGTGTATACGATTATCGAAGTTAGCAGCGTAGTCGATAGCACCGTTGTTTTGCTTCACCTCCTCGACAAACAATTTAGATTCCTCGGCTCCTAGCAAGGTATAGAAAACACCCAAGTAGTCGTCGATGCGAAAGTATTTCCTGCGTTCTTCCATCATAATCCTATTTCAGTTTGCGGTAGTATCGCCGGAGGGTTGCAGACCTGCGGATGACCACCTCTCGCTAGAAAACTTCATTAGAGTCGAGTTTAAAAATCGGTGTATTTTCTAATTCTAAGGACTGATAATAATCTGGGTCCTCCTCTTTCAAGAGTTCCAAATCATCTTTCATACTCTCGTCTAAACCCTGCTGAATAACAATTTCCACACGCCGATTCTTGGCTTTGCCCGGGGCCGTCTCGTTGCTACCTAGGGGCTTGGTATCGCCAAAACCGGAAATACTGATACGCTGGGGGTTGATCACCGCGTCGCCCAGAAGCTCCTGCGCCACCGAGGCGGAGCGGCTGCCTGAAAGCTCTAAGTTAGACCGAAAACGGGCGTTTTTATTCATCGGCATATTGTCGGTATGACCCTGCACCGAAACACTGCCCTCTTTGTCAGCAAGCACGTCACGCACCTCCTGCAACAGCGGTATATAGTTGCTGGCTAAAGTTGCCGAGCCTGAGGCGAAAGAACCCTTTTCGCGAATACGGACAATAATTTGACGACCCTTTGTTTCGATTTCAACTTCGCCTTTGGCGATCTGATCACTGAGCGCAGTGGCCAAATCCAAGGCATCGGCCTTGGTTTCCTCGATCAACTGTTCGATGCGTTCGGATATTTCTACCTTCTGCTGCACCCCGGCTTCTTGGCTTTCAGCGCCGGCCTCAACATCGTACTCTGCGGCACATTCCACATCCAAAGACATTTGCGTAATGTCATCGGTGTGCTGATAGATTTCATTGATCGGTGTCGGCTCCGGGCGACCGGGACTGAACTCCTGGGCAATGATACTGGTGCCCTTAGGTGGATCGTTTAAATCGATTTTATTTTGTACGCCAAAAGCCTGGGCCATGGAGCCCGCCAGGCGTTTGAACTTCATCGCATCCATTTCAGCAAAAGACAGCAGCAACACAAAAAAGCACATCAGCAGCGACATTAAATCGGCAAAAGTACCCATCCACCCCGGTGATCCCGGGGGTGGACATTCAGGACAATCGGCTGCGTCGTCGCTCATATAAGAAACGTCTCAGCGATCGGCGCGCTGCACTCAACACAGGTCAACAGCCCAGTACCTAGCCGGGTCTTTAGCTCGCCGCCAGACACTACCCTTCTTCCGACTTGCGCTGACTTTCCGGTAGATAGTTGCGCAACATCGAATCGATTACCCGCGGGTTCTGCCCCCCTTGAATGGCCAGTAAAGCGTCAATAATAAGACTCTTACTCATATCTTCTTCGTTGCGCCGCAGTGCCAATTTGTCTGAAATGGGAATGGCAATCATATTGGCCAGCATCGCACCGTAGAGTGTCGTCAATAGCGCCACCGCCATCGCTGGGCCGATAGATTTAGGATCATCCATATTGCCCAGCATTGCCACCAAACCTACCAGCGTGCCGATCATGCCCATGGCAGGCCCGACATCGCCAAGCGAAGAAAAAATATCAGAGCCGATGGAGTGGCGGTCAACGGTTTTGTCCTTGTCCTTCATCATTAGCGTCTTGACCACATCCGGGTCGTGACCGTCAACCAACAACTGGATACCATTTTGCAAAAAGTCACTGCTAACCTCTTTACCCTCCAGCGCCAACAGCCCGCCCTTGCGCGCTTCGTCGGCGAGGCCAACTATTTCGTCAATCATTTCGGAGGGGTCGGGTAATTTGAACAAAAAGGCCTTACCGGCAACTTTACCAGCACTGAGAAACTGAGCCAGGCCGAACTTGCTCATCACCACAAAAATACTGCCAACGATAACGATGAGTATCGCAGGCGTGTCGTAAAATTGCCCGAGCCCGCCACTCAGAAACATAGAGGTTAAAATGATAACCATGGCGCCAATCATGCCAATAACGGTTGCTAAATCCACTGCTGTGCTCCCAATTTAACTAATTCAGACGTTTTATTACGTTTGCTTACCGCACTGCGGATCGCGCGTACTCAACAAAGCCCTTTCAACAGGCCATAACGGCCGTATTGACGGTAACACTTAACAGCTCCGCGATCACCTGATTTTGATCACAATAACTACCGCCACACCGTATTTTAGCGGCCTGGCAGCCGCAAGCTTTAATCATTTTTTAAGCGGCCAATAGTCAGGCAGGGGCAATAATATTGGCGGCTTAGCTAGCCTTGCACTGAGCGATTCACTACAATCAACTGCTGCCGCCAATAGCGAGAACTAACAGGAATAACTATGACCAAAGCAAAAAAAAGCGTCGACTTTGAATTGGCTCTGGACCAGCTCGAAGAGTTAGTCGAGGAGATGGAACAAGGTGACCTCACTTTGGAGGAGTCACTCAAGGCCTTCGAGCAGGGTATAAAACTGACCCGGGAGTGCCAGGGTGCACTGGCACTGGCTGAGCAAAAAGTGCAGATGTTAATCGAGGAAAACGGTGAATTGAAAACCGTAGCCGCCAGCGGTAGCGACAGCTAAAACCGATGAGCGAATCATTTGCCGAGCTACTACACCGCAGCACAACTGACATCGACCAAGACTTGAGACGCCATTTTGGCGCCACTGACAGTCCCTTTGCCGAAGTCGATAGCAGTCACTACCTGAGCCGCCTACGACAGGCGCTGCAGTATAGTGTGTTGAACGGCGGTAAACGTATACGACCGCTGTTAGTGCACGCCGCCGCCGCCGCGGTAGGCACAACTGAACGCAGCGAAGACCTGGCCATGGCCGCCAGTGCGGTGGAGATGCTGCACAGCTATTCACTGATCCACGACGACTTACCGGCCATGGACGACGATGACCTACGCCGGGGCCAGCCCACCTGTCACCGAGCCTTCGACGAAGCCACCGCGATCCTAGCTGGCGACGCACTACACAGCCGCGCCTTCGAATTATTGACTGAGTTACCTACCTGTAGCGCCACCACCGCACTCAAGCTGGTGGCGCTATTGGCCACCGCTGCTGGCCCTCGGGGCATGGTCGGTGGCCAGGCGATCGATCTGGCTTCGGTCGGCCAACACATTGACGAAATCCAATTGGAGACCCTGCATCGGCTTAAAACCGGGGCCTTGATACGCGCTTCAGTGGCCCTAGGGGGCACCATTGCCGGTGCCAGTGCGGCCCAATTACGCGACCTAGACCACTACGGCGAGGCCATCGGTTTAGCCTTTCAAGTGCAGGACGACATACTCGATATCGAGGCGGATACCGCAACCCTGGGCAAGACCCAGGGCCAGGATCGCGCCCTCAACAAGCCGACCTACCCCTCAATTTTGGGCATGGACGGCGCCAAGGCTAAATTACTGGCGCTACACCGTCAGGCCGACGATGCCCTAGCCGGCTTTGGCCGCGATGCCCAGTTGTTGCGGCAGCTGTCCGACTTCATCGTCGCCCGGGGTCACTGACCAGCGCGGTGCCGCAACAACGCACCGCGATCACCAACAAAGCACTTCGACCACTAGGAAAGCCACTAATTGAGCAGTATTCACCCCGGCTTTGCGCTACACTTCCGCTCTAGGCGCGCCCTCGGCGTGATCGCACTATGAACGGATTGCCCATGTTTGACACAATACCTCTGTCGAGGCCATTGACGCCGCTACTCGACAGCATCGACGTCCCCGCCCAGCTGCGCCACTTACAGCCAGCTGAGCTGGTTGAACTAGCCAATCAGCTGCGCCAATACATGCTCTATAGCACCGGCCAGACCGGCGGGCACTTTGGCAGCGGACTGGGGGTAGTCGAGCTGACTATCGCCCTGCACTACTGCTATCAAACCCCCAGCGACAACATTGTTTGGGATGTGGGGCACCAAACCTACCCGCATAAAATTCTGACCGGTCGCCGCGAGCAGATGCTCAGTATGCGTATGGCCGGTGGTCTGTCCGGTTTCCCCAAGCGCTCAGAGAGCCCCTATGACACCTTCGGCGTCGGCCACTCCAGCACCAGTATTAGCGCGGCACTGGGCATGGCTATTGCCGCCGAGCGCCAAGGTAGCGGTAAAAAAACCGTGGCGGTCATCGGCGACGGTGCCATGACTGCTGGCATGGCCTTCGAAGCACTCAATCATGCGGCCCATACCGACGCCAACTTGCTGGTTATTCTCAACGACAACCAAATGTCCATCTCCCACAATACCGGTGGACTCAACACCTATTTTTCACGGATTTGGGCGAGCAAGACCTATACCGAGTTTCGCGCCGGCAGTAAAAAAGTGTTGAGCAAGATCTCGGCCTGGAATATCGCCCGCAAGATCGAAGAATATGTAAAGGGCATGGTCGCTCCCAGCACCTTATTTGAGGAGCTTGGGTTCAATTATATCGGCCCGATCGACGGGCATGATATAGCTACCTTAGTTACCACCATCGGCAACATGCGCGAGCTTGAAGGGCCGCAGTTTTTACATATTATGACCAAGAAGGGCCGCGGTTTTGCCCCCGCCGAACAGGACCCAGTCAGCTATCACGCCATCAACAAAATTGAAGTTAAACCGGCCGCCCAGAGTGTGCCTAGCCCGCAGCGCGCAGCTAAGCCTAAATACCAGCAGGTGTTCGGCGACTGGCTTTGTGATGCCGCCGCCGCTGATCCCAAGTTAATCGCTATCACTCCGGCGATGGGCGAAGGTTCCGGTATGATCGAATTTTCTCGCCGTTTTCCCGATCGCTACCACGACGTAGCGATAGCCGAGCAACACGCCGTCACTCTGGCTGCCGGCATGGCCAGCGAAGGGCTGAAGCCAGTAGTGGCCATTTACTCAACATTTTTACAGCGCGCCTACGACCAATTAATTCACGACGTCGCCATTCAAAACAGCGATGTTTTGTTCGGTATCGACCGCGCCGGTCTGGTTGGCGAGGACGGCCCCACCCATGCCGGTAGTTTCGATCTGAGCTACCTGCGCTGTATTCCCAACATGCTGGTGATGGCGCCCTCCGACGAAAATGAAACTCGCCAGCTACTGCACACCGGCTACTTATACCCCGGCCCGGCAGCGGTGCGCTATCCCCGCGGTACCGGTCCTGGCGCCACCATCGAAGCCGAGTTGCAGGCCCTACCGATCGGTGAAGGCCGCCAGCTCCGCGTCGGCAAGACCGTGGCGATACTCAATTTCGGCACCCTGCTAGCGAACGCACTAGTAGCCGCAGAGGCACTCAATGCCAGCGTCGCCGATATGCGCTTTGTTAAACCGTTGGACCGGAATTTAATTATTGAGCTGGCCGACCAGCACCAACTGCTGGTGACGCTGGAGGAGAACAGTATTGCCGGTGGCGCCGGTGCCGGCGTCGCCGAGTTGCTAAACGCTGCCGGTGTGGTTATTCCGATACTGCACTTGGGCCTGCCTGATAGCTTTTGCCAACACGGGAAACACCAAGATTTACTGCGTGATTTCGGTCTCGACAGCGACGGTATTGAGCAGGCCATTGAGCGCCGCTTGCAACAACTGCAACGGGAGCTGCGACAACACCGGTAGTATATTGGCGGTTGCTAGCAGCGGCTGAGATCGGTGCGCCCGCCAATGCGCATAACCGGTTAGCCGCTGCGCTAATCAGCAATCAGCCCGAGGAATGACTGCCAACATAATAACAAGAAAAGGGCATTCGCTGTTTATCCCGGCTAAATGGCAGGCACTGTTAATACTCGCTAAACGAATATTACGCTGTTTTAATAGCCTACCAAGCCCCGCTTTTACCCGCTCAACTATGCCCCGGCTCTTCGCAAAAGACTAACGACCAAGGTTTTTGGTAAAGCTAAAAAAACGCCACTGCTACTCAAACTGATCAGTGATGATTGCGCTGCTGGCGATCGGTGGTATATCGGGGTTGTATTGGTGCTGTATCGGGGTTGTATCGTTGGTAAGCATGGCGATGTTAGATCGACAGAAAATAGCACAGCCAGCAGATCGAAGACTTCGCTAGGGCCGTGGCCCAGCAACGGGTCAGCGGTATCATTGAACAGCTATATACTGACGGCCAACGGCCACGAGTGGCAGCAGCGGCGGACATCGATAGTCAAAAACGGCTGTTAGGGTGGCCCATCAAAGATTGGCAGATCACTGCCTTGCTGAGCGCTCGTTAACACTCAAACTAGGTCTTTAGCGGGGGAATGAAGATCAACGATTGTGCCAAGGGCTGCGGCAACTGCACTGAAAAATTGGCCGCTGCGCCCACTATGCCCGGTTAACAACAGACAGTGGACACCGGCACTTACTGCAGGGCTGCTGGACCGGGCCATTTTCAGCTGGCCACAAGCGCTAGCGCTGGGCCCCGACAACGGGGAACTAAACCAACTGCGAGAGCCTGCGCTGCTGCTGCAATCCAACTAGCGAAAGCCACTAGCTGCCCATTAAGTGCCCTAATTTACCGGCTTTGGTGGCCAAGTATTTAGCATTGTGTGGATTTTGTCCGGTCTGCAGGGGGATGCGCTCGACCACCTCAATACCCTGCTCAGTCAAAGCATTGACCTTCTTCGGGTTGTTCGTCATCAGCCGTACCCGGGCAATATCTAAATGACTTAACATAGTCTTACAAATCGAGTAGTCCCGCAGGTCGGCACCAAAGCCAAGACGTTCGTTGGCCTCAACGGTATCGGCACCTTCGTCCTGCAATTTGTAAGCTTTAATTTTATTGAGCAGACCAATACCACGGCCCTCTTGGCGCAGATACAAAATAGCGCCGCGGCCCTGCTCGGCAATCTGTTCCATTGCCGCCTGCAGCTGCGAGCCACAGTCACAGCGCATGCTGAACAGCGCATCGCCGGTCAGACACTCAGAGTGGACTCGAGCCAGTACCGGCTCGCCGCCACTGACATCACCGAGAGTCAGTACCAGATGCTCTTTGCTGGTAGCGGTATCTTCAAACCCGTGTAAGTCGAACACCCCCCAGGGGGTGGGCAACTTCGAGGATTCAACATAGCGTACGCTCACGCAGTTCTCCTAAGATGGGCGGTACCATTAATTAATACTCGCCAACAACAATAAATATCACAGGCCAACTGACAAGCCTGCAAGGGGGCGCATAGTCTAACAGCAGATCAGCGAGGTTGCGAACTCAACTAGAGTATTATCGGGGTAATAGCATTGTACAGTGGCTATGGCTACAACTATGGGATGGCTATGAGCAAGACCGAGAACCGTGGTGTGCGAGCGCCAAGGAGTGACGCGGCGGCAGATCTTGAGTTACCGCCTAGCGGTGTTAGGGGCTACCAGTAGCACCCCTTCGCCAGTTGATTTACCCTCTTTAGGTGATTACAGACGGTGCCGGTAATTACCGCGCGGAGCCCTTGAACAGCCCCCTAACTTGAATATTAAGCCCTCGATATCTGTTCTGGGGGCAACAGCAACACTGCAAGCACTAGTCACAAGACAGCAAAATTCGGCTTTGTAGGACTGCCGGAACAGCCCTGTCAGCGGTTTTAGAACGGATAAGCTGAACTCACCAGCGGCGTATCTCCCTCCTCTTCCGCACCCCCTAAATGGGCTACACTGCCGGGTCCATTGCCAATTTGGCGGGCGCCGCGAATACCTTTAGTCACATAGGCCTTGGCCAGCACCAGCGCTCGCTGTAGCTCCTCGCCGGAGCCCAGTTGCGCGGCGATCGCCGCTGACAAAGTGCAGCCACCGGCCTGATTATTGGCGGTGGCAATGGCGTCAACAGCAATCCAGCAGGAGTCTTGGCCATCGGACCAGTAGTCGACCCGAGTGGTGCCCGTCGCCCCTTGGGCGTCCAGTACCTTGCAGCCGGTAATCAATATCGAACGGGCACCCAGATCAAGAAAATATTGCGCCGCCGCCACCACCTTGTCGGCGCTGTCGGCACTGACGGTAGCGACGTCAATAGCGCTGAGACTACTGACCTCGTCGGCATTGGCTATCACTAAGTCGCTGCGCGGTATTAGGCTTTCCCGAACCAGACTAGCGGCCTGATCCAGCAGCAGCGGTCCGCTGCTGGCAAGTTCCAGATCGTAGACCACTAGACCTTGATAGCCCTGTAAATAATCCGCCACAATCTGCGCCAGATCACCGTTGGGCAATGCGCCCAGCTTGATCGCTGCCGCCGGCATATCATTGTCTAGGGCACTGATTTGGGCATTGAGGCTCTTGCTACCGGTGGCAGCGGTATCGCCCACAGCAAAGGAGTTTTGCGCGTTGAGAGCGGTGATCACGGTACAGCCGTGCACGGCAAAGTCGTGAAAGGTATGTAAATCAGCCTGTATACCACTGCCACCGCTCGAGTCTGATGCGCCTATGGTCCATAGTACCGGTACTTTTTCTGGTAAACTGTGTGCCATGTATTTCTCTCTCAATGATTCGTTTCTGTTGTTATTAGTGATGCTATTAGTGATGTTCTATTCAGCCAAGGTATTCGATCGCGCTTATGCCATTGCTGTCCAACAGTTGCACTGTGCCCTATTTAT
>JBLHLU010000020.1:0-25302 GCA_047623385.1 Paraglaciecola psychrophila | reverse complement strand
GAGCTCAATCAAAATCAAAAGCAGTTTGTAGAAGTTATTGATTCGTCGGGAAGCTCGCTATTAAGTATAATTAACGACATTCTTGATATATCAAGATTGGAGTCAGGCGAAATATTGTTAGACTATTCCAATGTCAAGTTAGAAGATTTGTTAGATGAGTGTATAGGTGTTTTTACGGCGTTAAATCGTACCGAAAGTGTGCATTTCAATATCTTTATAGTCCCTGATACGCCGTCGTATTTTGTCGGGGATTTTTCAAGAGTTAAGCAAGTTATTATTAACTTGCTCAGTAATGCCTTTAAATTCACCAGTGCTGGTGATGTCTCAGTTAATGTATGCCTTGAAAATGATAACAATAAATCCACGTTGGTGTTCACAGTTAGCGACACCGGTATAGGCATAGAGCCCAAGGTTCAAGATACGTTGTTTATTCCATTTACTCAGGCCGACGAATCGACAACCCGCAAATTCGGTGGCACCGGTTTAGGCTTAGCTATTTGCAAAGAACTCGCAGAGGTGATGGAAGGCAGTATATCCTTAGAAAGTGTACCCGGTGAGGGCTCGGTATTTGCTTTACACCTACCTTTTATTGCGGTGGATCAAGACGTAACGATTGACGATGATGAGGTTACAGTTGCCCTAGAAGGGGTGCAGATATTAATAGTTGATAGCGACCCGATGTATACACGGACAGTTGCTACGGCTCTTCAGTCTTGGGGCATGCTGGTATACAGTGCTTTAAATTGCCCGGATGCCTTACTTCAATTGCAATACAATACCGTAGCGGTAATTTTACTCGACAGCGCACTGGTCGGCAGTGATGATTTTGGGTTGGGATTACAAATACGGGATTTACCGCAATACCAAGAGGTTCCGATAATTTCTGTTAGCGCAGGTTATGACATGCCCTCTGATGAACTGTTATTGAAACTCAGCATAGAAAGCCATCTTATTAAACCCACCAAATTTAAGACGCTGCGGTTAATGTTATTAGATGTTTTAGTAAAAAAAGACCCAATCGGTAAGCAGCCGATAGCACCGCATGCTAATAATGTGAGTATTTTAGTGGTAGAAGACAATGCAATTAATCAACTAGTGATAACAACGATGTTATCAAAGTTGGGCGTAGTACCGGTGGTGTGTGATGATGGTCAGCAAGGGTTCAATTGTTATCTTGAGAGAATGGCGCTAGGTAATACGCCATTTGATCTGATTTTTATGGATTGTGAAATGCCGGTTATGGACGGTTATTCGGCTACTACTAGTATAAGAGAGTACGAAAAATTAAATAGCACAGCTAGCGTGCCCATTGTTGGTTTGAGCGCACATGCGTTGGATGAATACCGGGATAAGGCCTTGAGTGCGGGAATGAATCAATATTTAACCAAGCCGGTTAAAATAAGTGAATTGCAGCAAGCTATCAGCGAGTTTAGTTAACCGGTAGAGTCGCTGCTAACAACATTACCTCTGGACTCAACAGGGTGCACTCTACCGCTGCGCGCAGACGCATTACTCAGCTCACTTTATGCAAAGTAATACCGGGGTAGCGCGCCGATCGGGTATCCATGATCGGTGCATTGTCGGCACTGTGGTAGCTGAACACCAGAGACATTTTCACTCTGTCGCTCTCATTGCGGCCAGCGGCATGAAACAGGCGGCTGTGGAAAAGCAACAGGTCGCCGGCTTCCAATTCGACGTCGATAGCCTGATCAATGAGTTCGCGATTGATGGGCAAGTCAGGACGCAAAAACTTTTTAGCATCAAATCGTCCTTCCTCAATATCCATTTGGTGGGTGCCGGGAATGACTTTTAAACAACCGTTCTCTTTGTTTTCACTGCCCAATGCCAACCATGCGCTAATGAGGTCTTGTCGGTCGAAGGACCAATAGCGATTGTCCTGATGCCATAGTGTGGCAGAGCTGTAGCCTGGGAATTTGGTCATCAGACAGTTGTGGTGACATTGAGAGAGTACGATGTCGTCTGCAGCTAACAGTTGTTGCAGCGGCCCGAGCAACGTTTGGCTGGTAGCCCATCGCCGAATGATCTCGTCTCGAGAGTAAACATTGAGTAGTCGCCGTGAGGTTTTTCCGCCTACGGCGTTAAAATTGTCCGGTGCGCCGGGATACTGGACATCAGTTTCATACTCTAGCGGGGCGTGCATGTCGCGGCTGGCAAGCTCAGCCCAGTCTCTGATGGCGCCACAGGCTGCAACGCTGGTCAGATGTTTTAATACCAGGTAGCCATCTCGAGCAAAGCTAGTTGCTTGCAGTTCAGACAGGCTATCGATGACAGCGGAATTTTCCATGCGGTTTCTCTTTAATACAGGCCGGCGACAGCAGTTGCCAACAATACGCGGCGTGGCGAGTGCAGCTATTGCACTTTATACGCAGCGGCAGGTAGATTAAACAAAAATCGTAACTAATTCATGGCTAGTGGTTAACGGCTTAATAGTACAGTCAGCACACTGCGTTAAAGCGTTGCTGGGCTATGGCACAGGTCGGCAGCGACCAGCGCTAATCGAGCAGCAACTCGCGCTGTGAGGTCTTGGCTAGCCAGTGACACTGGCTGCTCTGACAGCGGGCTAAGCGGGTGTTCGCTGGGCTATTGCAGGCTATATGGGCCGATATCGATGGTATCAGTGATGGTTACCGGCACCACCGGCTATATGCGTAGGGTTTGTCGATTAGCACCGGCTTGCTCGAGAGCACAACATGGACTGTTTTATAGGCTAAGAGGTTCTTCAGGTAACTGTGCAGTGTCGCCGTTTGGCGGCGCTCACCGCGCTACGCATAGGCTGTTATCGGGCTGTAAGCACTAGTGTTTTTGAACACGATAGCGCTGGCGCGCTATACTGATCCGGTGTAGCCGGATTCTTTGCCACAGAGAATTATCGGTACTTCGCCACCGACGGTCTGTCTGTAGTTTCTGTAGTTTCTGTTATTAGGGTCAGGTTACAGGGCAGAGCATCACTGACTGCGGCTGCGCAGCTATCGCCGTCGGTCGCGGGCACACCCGGAAGTTAACTCAGTCACGCTTTTAACGCTGCCGCCTAGTGACTGTGCGGCTGAATAATCATTAATAGTTGAGAGGAACTACAGTATGTCTACAGTATCACTAGTCTTTAATTTTGAGAAAGAAACAAAAAATAGTGTGCGTTATCAAGAGCAACCGGAGCCGGGTAAAGCCCCTATTGTGGGCAGTTTGTATGTACAAAAATGGTTTGCCGGTGACAGTAAAGTACTGACGCTCACCCTTGAAAAAAGTGACTGAGCCTATCTACTTGTCACTATGCGGTAAGTCAGTACTGACTATGTCATTAGAAAGGGCTGTTTTGCATCAATCGCAGCGGGTAAATTTTTTACCAAGAACCGCTTGAAGCTTTTGTTTGTTCAGTTCAGACACGGTCTTGTTAGTAAGAAAGGGTGAGTCTCTTCCCAGTAAGCGCTAAGCAGATGCCGAGTGGTCGGTATTAGTTGCTGCTATACGGTTTTGATCGCCCTGGTGAGACGGTAGCATAGAGACAGTGCGGCTAGTATCTAATGTTATCGGTGATGCACCACTTGTCGACGCTACTTTTATCACTGACGATCGTTATATTTAATTACTCAAGAAATGCACTCAAGAAAGACATTAAATAAAGACACTAAAGAAATTAGTAAATGAAGTCATCCAGGAACGTTATTAGAGAAGTTTAGTGGGTTTTTGAATTGCCACCGATGGCCTAATATCAAGGCCGCGATAGAAATTCTGCCGATTTAAACGATGATGCAGGCCTTGAAGAAATGACCAGAAACCGTGCAGACACTATTTTTCATGCTGTTGGCACAGTAGGCAGGGGTTCGGAGGCAGGGGTTCAGAGACGGTGGCTGCTTGTGATGCCCTCTTTAGGGTAGGGGCTAGATGTTGCCGATGCGTAGAGCATGCCTAAGTCGGTATCGGGCAACAGCAATGCGCTGAATATTAGGATAGGCGAATAATGCGCTGATTTTGCACAGGCCGCTCTGAGTTAGCGTAGACAGCGCCAACGCGAGCTGCAAAGCGCTGCCGTGTTACTGGCTTGAAAATCCAAATCTGCGTATATCGAGAGCAGCTTACGGGTATAGAGAGTAATGGTTAATAACAGTGAGTTTGCTCTGCCGGAGGTTATATTTTTAATAGCCAGCGGTTGGCGATGGTAAGCGTACTGCCCTTCTTCGGCTCTCGCGGCGGCGCCAGACAATAGCGACAAACCATTTTACTCAGCGGCAGCGGTGGTGTTCTTGGGAGCTGCGAATGTAGCTGGATTAAAAGGGTATTGCTGTGTTAATGTCTACTAATACTCTCTTCATATTGTGGTTATTCGCAAGCGATTATTATGAAAAACCACGAAATGCAACTAGGCGAAGTATATCACCATGGCGTTAGTCAAACGCGTATATTAACTATTACCTATGTTGTTACCCTTTCAGTTATTGCAGTGTTCTCAATATTGATTCATTTTATGCTGGATCAAGTGATCGCAGAGCAGACTGACACCGCCCGTACAGTGAATGTCAGTGGGCAGCAACGCATGTTGTCCCAGCGTGCTAGTTTATTCACCGTTGAATATCTTTCTTCGGGTAGCGAGCAGTTTAAACAAAAGGCGCTAGATACCTTAAAGACGATGAAAGAGAATCACCTCTTTTTATTAACAGACCATTTTGGCGCAATGCAAGAGGGTCAACCGTCACCTTTGTCTAATGCTATAGCTCAGCTTTATTTTAACCAACCCCATCGGATCGACCAGAAAGTAAAGGGCTTCAACGAGCTGATAACAGCTTTGTTAAATGATGAGCCCTTAACTGGCAATGAAGAGTCTAAACACAGAGCGGCTGTTTTCAAGAAGTTAAGTGAAAATAGCCTATTGACCAGTTTAGATACCGTGGTGAGCCAGTATGAAACAGAGAGTAATAACAGAATCAATGAACTTCGCCAAATTCAACAAGGGGTACTGTTTGTCATTCTTATAACCTTGCTAGCTGAAGTTATGTTTGTCTTTCGCCCGTTAATAGAAAAACTCAGGCGCTTGCGCCAGCAAGCCGATTCGGACCACTTGACGGGATTGCTCAATCGTCGTTCCTTTGAATTGTTAGCTGGAAAAACTCTCGCCATGGCCGCTCGTGACAAACAGCCGGTGAGTTTTATTAGTTTTGATATCGATTGTTTCAAAACGGTTAATGATAGCTATGGCCATGATGTGGGTGATAAAGCTATCCAGCATATTAGCCAGCTTATATCATCGGGTATTCGTGATTCTGACCTTGTCTGTAGATTTGGTGGTGAAGAGTTCGTGGTGCTGCTGCAAAAAACCAGCCCAGATAACGCGCTACTGTTAGCTGAAAAAATACGTAAGTATATTGAGAACAGCCCACTAATACTTAGCGCATTAATTATCGAAATGACTGTCAGCGGTGGGGTTAGTCAATACTTGGAAACTGAAAAAGGGTGGTTTGCCGTCTTAAAAAGGTCAGATAAGGCGATGTACCAAGCAAAAAACACCGGTCGTAATAAAATAGTTGTGGCTTAAATGTGTGCTACTTTATTGCCTTTAGCGTTGTGAGTCACTGTGTGACGAGCACTGCGCTGCAGCAAAAGCGGTAGCTGTTTAGAGCTTAGCCGGTGTTTTTAATTTGCAATACCGCACAATTCTCATTACGTCGCACTGCTACATTTATTCCTATGCTCACTCATACTTAACCGCCTTCAACTGCCTTAGCCTAGGCCGGAAGGTAAATACTGCTTGTGGATTGACGTTTGCTAGTTGTAGATGCCCGCTTTTCCAGCGGTGTCGCTGATTGCTACTGTGTCTAAATTCTGAGCCGAACAGAAACAGCATGCTGGCTAAGCCAGCCCCGAATTTGCGCCGATGCTTCGCCGCTGTTGTCGAAGCTGCTATTATGGCGCCTGCAATGTTTCGCTTCAGTGGTGAAACGAAATTCATCGGGGAGCAGCTAATGACGCCATTTGACCACCGCGAACATCGCTTTAGTAAAGAGCCTAAATACTTTGATGATTTGAACGTAGGCGACCAGTTTTATATTCCTGCCAGAACCCAGACCGAGGCGCTGTTCTCGTCTTTTCAATTGACCTCCGGCGATAATCACCCCATTCACTACGACCGTGAGTACTGCCAAGACCGCGGTTACGATGGTTTGTTGGCACACGGCCTGCAGGTGTTGGCGCAGACAGCAGCGGGAGCAGGTATTTTCCCCCATGTAATAGGTGACAGCCTGATCGGCTTTATTGAAGTCAATGCCAAGTTCGTCAAGGGTGTAGTAGACGGCGATACCCTCTACCCAATGTTGGTTATTACCGAATTGAAGGCACAGAACACCACCGGTGTGGTGACTATGGCTGCGACCGTACACAATCAGCGTGACGAGCTAGTACTGGACGGCCAGCACAAGTACTTACTGCGGCGTCGACCGCAGGCGTAAATCCCTAGCACGGGTTAACAAGGCGATGCCGATGAATACTACGCCAATCAATACTACCCCAATGAAAACTATCCCGATGAGCACTATGCCAATGAACGCCACGCCAAGCACAAAGTCCCATATTCGGTCAGTTAACTTGCTGACACTGTTAGCGCTAATGGCGGTACTATCGCCGGCTTTTGCGCAATCGACAGCGCCAATAAAACACACCGTACTGTCTAATAGTCACCCTATGGCGCTGTGGGAAAAGTCGGTAGCTGAACCCCGAGGCCATATTATATTGCACCACGGGCGCACTTGGAGTTCGCTGCCAGACTTTGATCTACAGGTCCCCGGTGAGCAATTGTCGCTAATGGATGGTTTTAACAAGCTCGGTTATAGTGTTTGGGCACTGGATGCCAGAGGTTACGGTCAAACCCCTCGAGATGCATCGGGTTGGAATAATCCTGACAAAGCCGCGGCCGATTTGGCGGCGGTATTAAGCTGGCTACAGTCGCGTACAGGCCAGAAGATACACCTATGGGGCTGGTCTTACGGCTCGATGGTGGCGCAGTTAACCGCCCAACGCTACCCACAACACATTCAGTCGATTACCCTGTACGGCTATCCATTGAGGTCTCTGGATCCGGTGCCAGCAGATAGCACCGGTGGCAAGCCACCGGCGGCAATTAATACCGCTAAAAATGCCGCTAGTGACTTTATTGTCGAAGGTGCGATCAGTCAAAAAGCGATCGACGAATATGTGCGCCACGCGTTGGCTGCGGACCCCCTGCGGGCCGACTGGAATAACTTGCAGCAGTGGAATCAGCTCGATGCCAGCCAGGTGACTGTGCCGGTATTGCTGCTGCAGGCAGAATTTGACCCGCTGGCTAAGACGCCAGTACATGCACAGGTCTTTACCGAACTGCCCAATGCCAATAAGCAATGGGTGGTTTTGGCCGGAGGCGATCATGCAGCACTGTTAGAAACGCCCAGAATGCGGCTTATTACCGCGTCGATTAATTTTATGGAATGGTTAAAGCAGTAGCGGCCAGCACTGGCTGGCCAATGAACTTAACAAAAGGCCTTAACAAAAGCCCTTAAAAGAGTGTAAGCATAGACCTTGAACGAGGGTGAAAAGAAGGGATTAAAACAGCTAACACAGGGGTTTAATTCGACTAACAAACGGCGCCGAAAACAACCGCGTTAAGGGTTATACCCGCGCGGCAGCGCGCGCGGGTATAACCTGTTACAGCGGGTGGACTCTTACTTGAAGGTTGGTAATTCCGCGTACAAAACTGGAGCGCAGTCGCTCTGGTTCGCCGACCACTTCGACCTTGCTAAAGCGCTTGAGGATTTCTTCCCAGACGATTCGCAACTGCATTTCTGCCAGACGGTTGCCCATACAGCGGTGAATGCCAAAACCAAAGGACAGGTGATGACGGGCCTTGGGCCGGTCGATGATAAACTCATCGGCACGGTCGATAACATCACTGTCGCGGTTGCCAGAGACATACCACATCAGCAGCTGATCCCCAGCCTTAATCTGTTTACCACGGATCACCACATCTTCATTGGCGGTGCGGCGCATATAAGGTAGTGGTGTCTGCCAGCGAATAATCTCCGCCACCATATTGGGGATTAACGACGGGTCAGCCCGCAGCTTGTCGTACTCACCGGGATTTTCATTGAGCGCGACAACCCCTGCACTGATCGAGTTGCGGGTAGTGTCATTGCCGCCGACAATCAGCAAAATAAGATTACCGAGAAATTCAAAGGGCTGCATATCTTTGGTGTCTTTGCCGTGAGCTAACATCGACACTAAGTCGGAACCGGGCACCTCCTGGGCGGCGCGCTCATTCCACAAGGTGGTGAAATAAGCCAGACATTCCATCAATTCTTGCTGGCGCTGCTCAGCGGTGTCGACAATGCCGGTGCCGGGGGGGGCGGTGGCAACATCGGACCAGCGGGTCAACTTGCTTCTATCTTCAAAGGGAAAGTCAAACAGGGTTGCCAACATTTGCGTGGTCAATTCGATCGAGACTAAATCTACCCAGTTAAAGGTTTCGCCAAGCGGTAGGTTGTCGAGAATAGTGCAGACTCGCTGGCGAATAATCACTTCCATTTTTTTCAGATTAGGCGGTGCCACTACACCACTGACGGTAGAGCGCTGCAGATCATGTTTGGGCTGATCCATGGCGATAAAATTGTTAAAACGCAGCTCGTCTGAGGCAATGTCGGAACCTACCTCGGGGCCTAGGGCAATACCACTAGCGGAGGAAAACAGCTGATGGTTGGTATCCACATACATGATGTCTTCAAATTTAGTCAGCGACCAGTAGCGCCCGATACCCGGCAGTTCGTTAAAATGCACCGGGTCTTCTTCGCGCAGACGCTTAAAGTGGTCCCAGTGGATATCCTGTTGAAATAGACGCCCGTCAATAACATTGATGTTTTCAATCGGTACCGAATAGGGGTCTTTGATTACCGGCGGCGGGTTGTCAGACAGAAACGGACTCATTTGTGGTTTTGGCGCAGGTTGTTGTTGCGCACTGGCTTCGCTCATCGTTCACCTCGGTTATTATTAATAAATTATCATTTGATAATAACAGACAAAAAACGCAACGTGAACTGTTCTGGAGATTACCGGGTCGAGGGCGCGATTGCCTACTCTTTGACCGCCCCGGCAATCTGATTTACTCTAACACTATAATAATCATACCTTGATAAGGAAAATTCCATGTACGATTTAGTTATTCGTGGCGGTACCGTTATCGATGGCACCGGCAGTAATCGCTTTGTCGCCGATGTCGCGGTGAACGACGGTGTAGTCGCCAAAATTGGCACTATTGTTGAGTCAGGCAAGGAAGAAATTGACGCCAGCGGCAAGTTGGTGACCCCGGGCTGGGTTGATATTCATACCCACTACGACGGCCAAGCCACCTGGGACCCGCTACTGGCGCCGTCGAGCTGGCACGGCGTTACCACCGTGGTAATGGGTAACTGCGGAGTGGGCTTTGCGCCCTGCAAACCCAAAGATCGGCAATTTTTAATCGAGTTGATGGAGGGAGTAGAAGATATTCCCGGCGCGGCGTTATCCGAAGGCATTGATTGGCAGTGGGAAAGCTTTCCAGAATACCTCGATGCGCTGGAGACTATGCCCCGGGCCATCGACATTGCCGCTCAGGTGCCCCACGGCGCGGTGCGGGCCTATGTGATGGGCGATCGCTGCTCTAGCGACTATCAGCCAACCGCTGCTGAAATTGCCGAGATGGCAGCGCTAGTAAGAGAGGGCGTCGAGGCCGGCGCAGTCGGTTTCAGCAGTTCTAAAACCTTGTTACATAAAGATATTCACGGTGCCTATATGCCTGGTACTTTCTCTGATGGCGACGAGATGCTGGGTTTGGGACTGGGTATGAAGGGCCTTAACAATGCGGTATTTGAATTGGTGTCTGATCACTTAGGTGAGGAGGCCGAGTGGGATTGGGTGAAGGCCTTTCAGCGCGAAACCGGGCTGCCAGTGACCGTAGTAGCCACCACCGCTCCGGCTTACACCAGCGGTATGATGCTGCACAATGCCCAGCTGGCGCAAGAGCAAGGGCTGGCCATCCGGCCGCAGGCGGCAGGTCGCCCCACCGGCATTTTGCACGGCCTACAGTCGAGCTTTCACGCTTTTGTTGGCCACCCCACGTGGGCTGGCCAGTTAAAAGGTTTGGACCACGATACGCTGGTAGCCACCATGCAGCAGCCGGCGATCAAAGCACAGTTGCTGTCCGAGCAATCGCTGATCACTACTGGCCCCATGAGTAATTTACGAGAGTTGATGGCGCTGGTGTTCCCACTGGGTGAGATACCTAACTACGAGCCGGACTACGAGGACAGTATTGGCGGCATGGCGCTGGCGCAAGATCGCGATCCGATGGAGTTAATGTACGATCTGTTAGTGGCTAACGACGGTAAGGAGTTGTTTTACCAACCGCTAGGCGCTTATACCGAGTACGACCTAGAAGCGCAAAAAGCGCTGATCGAACACCCCAATGTACTCATTGGGCTGTCTGATGGCGGTGCCCACTGCGGAGTGATTGCCGACGCCGGAATGCCCAGTTTTATTATGATTCACTGGGGCCGAGATCGTACCAAAGGTGACAAGATGCGGCTGGAAACCATTGTCCAGTCGATGACTTGGGATACAGCCAACGCTTACGGTATGTTTGATCGCGGGCTGTTGCAACCGGGAAAAATTGCCGATATTAATATCATCGACTTTGAGGCCATGCGCCTTTATCGCCCGGAGGCAATCTTTGATTTACCCGCCGGTGGCCGCCGCCTAGTGCAGCGGGTAGAAGGCTACGATGTCACCATAAAATCGGGACAGGTGGTGTTTCGCGGGGGTGAACATACCGGCGCGCTGCCCGGTGTATTGGTGCGCCGCTCCGACGCCAAGGCACCGGCTGTCGCTGCCTAGTCAGTACTTCAGGGTAAAAAAAAGCCCCCATCGGTAACCATGGGGGCTTTTTTATGCACCGCTTAGCTATTCGGCCGAGCGGTTCAGTGCAGGGCTTATCAATCCAGATAAAAGTCTCGAACATAGTTGTTGACGTCAGCCATCGGCAAAACAATCTGCTCCATGGTATCGCGGTTGCGAATAGTGACTGGCGCGCCCTCTTGCTCCAGGGTGTCAAAATCAACGGTAATGCACAGTGGTGTACCCACCTCGTCATGACGGCGGTAGGCCTTACCGAGATTGCCGGTATTTTCGTAATAAATACGACCCAGTCCAAGGCGCATTAAGTCTTTCTTAATGGTCTTGCAGTGGCTGACGATCTCTTCTTTGTTTTTCTTCAGCGGCATTACCGCGACCTTGATGGGGCTCAGGTGCTTAGGCAGTTTTAAGACGATACGAGTAGAACCGTTTTCCAGCTCTTCTTCGCAGTACGCTTCGTTAAGTACTGCCAGTACACCGCGCTCAACGCCGGCGGAGGGTTCGATGACAAAGGGCACATACAGCTCATTGGTGTGCTCATCTCGAACCGCCAGTTTCATGGTGGACTCGTTGTTTTCGTGAACCTTAGACTGAATGTTAAGTTCTTTTTGATCCTTGGTATGGTTGCCCAAATCGTAGTCCGAGCGACTGGCAATACCCTCTATCTCGTCGAAGCCGTGGGGGTATTTATACTCTAAGTCAAAGGTGCGGGTGGCGTAGTGAGCCAAATCATCTTTCGCTACATCCACCACATTGATATTGTCGCGGGACAAACCTTGGCGCTCCCACCACTGCAGCCTTTGCTCCAGCCAGTAGTCGTGCCAAGTTTCTGCGTCGGCGGGCTTGCAGAAAAATTCCAGCTCCATTTGTTCAAACTCGCGCACCCGGAAAATAAAGTTGCGGGCGACAATCTCGTTGCGATAGGCCTTGCCCATTTGGGCAATACCAAAGGGAACTTTACTGGCGGTTGAATCTATCACATTCTTGAAATTAACAAAGATATGTTGCGCTGTCTCCGGGCGCAAATAGCCGACACTCTCGTCGCTCTCTACCGGTCCAATATGGGTTTTAAACATCATATTGAAATCACGGGGCTCGGTGATTTCGTCACTACCACAGCTATCACACTTACTGGCATCGACCATATGGTCGGCGCGCATGCGGTGCTGGCATTTTTTACAGTCCACTAAGGGGTCGCTAAAAGTGTCGGTGTGGCCGCTGTACTTGAACATTTTCTGATGGCCAATAATGGAGGCATCGAGACCCTCAACATCGTCGCGCTCATAAACCATGGCGCGCCACCAGGCCTGCTTGAGATTGTTTTTTAACTCAACGCCCAGTGGGCCAAAGTCATACATACCCTTAAGGCCGCCGTACAACTCGCCACTTTGAAAGATAAAGCCCCGGCGTTTGCACAGAGAAATGAGGTTTTCCATTGAGGTCATGATCAGTCCACTCTAAGGGTTAAGCCAATTGTGATTGCTACAGGTAGGTGCTAAATGAAATAGCAGTAGCTGCACCGCTGCTAAATCGTCGGCGCATAGGATAGCAGAAAATGCCTGCGCCACGAAGGTATTGCCTAAATTAGGCGCTGTGCCCAGCGCGAGAACCCGCTCAAAGAACCGATTCCGCGCTGTTATAAGGCCTTACTTCTTGATTTGCATCTTCAGTACTTTGCGAATCTTGTCGCCGTAGGGGGGAGTTGCCATTTCCACCATGCGACTTTTGGACTGAGTGAACACCGACTTGGCGTGGCTGAACTCACGAAATCCGTCGTAGCCGTGGTAGGAACCCATACCGCTGGGGCCGACACCACCAAAGGGTAGGTCTTCCTGGGCAATATGCATTATCACATCGTTAACGGTAACACCGCCAGAGGTGGTGCTGTCGATAACTTGGTTGGCTTTGTTCATGTCATTGCCAAAATAATACAGTCCCAGTGGTCTATCGTTCTGGTTGATATAGTCCACCGCCTCGTCGACGGCCTGGTAGCTCTTCACCGGCATCAGTGGCCCGAAAATCTCTTCCTGCATAATTTTCATATCGTCGGTGGGGTTTAATACCAGCGTCGGCGGAATCTTGTGGTGTTGCTGCTGACTAAAGTCTTCGTTGGCGGGGTTTATTTCAACAATCTCGGCGCCTTTTTCTTTGGCGTCAGCAATATAGTCTTGCATACGGTCAAAGTGGCGCTTGTTGACCATTGAGGTGTAGTCCGGGTTGTCTAAAATAGTGGGGAACATGGTTTCGACCGAAAGCTTGGCCTTTGTCACAAAGTCTCCCATCTTGCCTTCTGGCACCATCACATAGTCTGGGGCCAGGCAGATTTGTCCGGCATTGAGGGTTTTTCCCGTCATAATTCTGGCCGCAGCTACATCGATATCGGCATCTTCGCCTATCACTACCGGTGACTTGCCGCCCAGTTCCAGTGTTAGTGGAACCAAATTTTCCGCGGCTGCTCGCATCACGTGTTTGGCGACACTGGTGGCGCCGGTGAACAGCATATGGTCAAAGGCTAAACTGCTAAACTCCTGACCGATTTCTGAGCCACCAATAATGATCGCAACTTCATCTTCGTCATAGTACTCGGCAAACATCTTGGCCATCATGGCTGAGGTGGCGGGGGTGAACTCAGAGGGCTTGATCATTACCCGATTGCCCGCCGCAAAAATGCCCGCCAGTGGTGTTACCGTTAAATTGACCGGAAAATTCCATGGGCTGATCACCCCAACAGTGCCCTTGGGAACGAAGTCGACCCGCGCCTTAGCACCCAATAAACCTAATGGAAACATAACCTTGCGTTTGCTGGGGCGCATCCAGTTAGCGACTTGTTTTTTAGCATCTTTTAAAGTGGTGATACAGCTCATCACATCGGTAAAAGAGGAGGCCTCCTGGGAGCGGTGGCCAAAGTCTTCGGCTAGCACCTTGGGGATTTCATCTTGGTAGCTCAATACCGCGTCGATGGCGCGGTCTATCATGTCTATGCGTTTCTTGACGTTCCAGGCGCCCTCGCTAATATGGGCCTGCTTTTGCTTGAGCAGTATGGCCTGCATACTGGCCTTGGATGCTGATTCGGTTAGCTCTGTTGCACTCATGATCATGGTCCCTTTACGGATTATTGTAGGCGCCAATCCTGAGACTTTCCCGATCAAAATACAATCACTATTAAGTAGGGGCAATAATGACAACAACCCACCCATCGGTCACCAGCGTCAACCTGTGCCGTGACTATGGCCTACAATTATGGCTATAATTTGTAATCGGTGCTAGTAGCTAGCACGGCAGCACAACATAGCAGGTCTAACCATGAAACTACGCGGCTTACTGAGCGAGCAGGAATTCGGCGCAATCACCGCCAACGACGATTGGGCGGCGGCGAGTATTGTCGCCTTCGACTGGCTGGTGATTGCAATCACTTTTGTGGTGGTGGGGTTAGTTCCCAATGTCCTGACCATTGTGTTGGCGATTTTTGTGCTGGGGGCACGGCAGCTGGGACTGGGTATTATCGTACACGAGACCGGACACCGCACGTTGTTTAGCGCCGCGCCAGTCAACGACTTTGTCGGTAACTGGCTGGCCGGCTACTGGGTGTTTTCTAACAAAAAGACCTATATGCAGGTGCATCTAAAACACCATAAAAATGCCGGTACTGAAGATGATCCAGACTTAAACAACTACCGCAGCTATCCTATTTCCCGGGCCAGTTTTAAACGTAAAGTATTTCGTGATCTGAGCGGGCAACTGGGTTGGCGGCGTCTCAAGTCGATCGGTCGCTCGTTGAAAAAAAATGCCAACCTCGACGAGCAAAATAAAGCGTTTTTACAACGCAGCATGGGTGTCAATCTACTGCTGTTATTAGTATTGTCTTCTTTTAATGCCGCTTGGTTATACCTTTTATGGGTTGCTGCGTTTATGAGCAGCCATATGCTGGTAGTGAGAATTCGTCAGATCGGCGAGCACGCAGGGGTGCCAGACAATTTTGATAGCGACCCGCGCAAAAATACTCGCACGGTATACGTGAATAACTGGGAGCGATTTTTTATTGCTCCCCATCATGTTAGCTACCATCTAGAGCATCACCTACTGGCTTCGGTACCGATTTACCACCTGCGGGAAATGCACCTACTGCTACTGGCAAAGGGCTATTATCAACAGGTCGAGTTCCCCAAGGGCTATGTCGATTTGGTAAACAAGGTAACCAAGGCTTAGCGATGGATCGCCAGCACCGCTAATAACGGTAGTTAACAGCGGTAGCTTAGAGGTGTAGTTAACAGGTGTAGTTAAAAAGGACATTTAATTGTTACCGTTAACAGATACAGCTAACAAATCTAGTCCCGTTAGCGCGCAGCACCATTGATGACACAGTGCTGGTCTGCCGTTATCGGCACCGTTAACCAATACCTAGAGTTGCACTAGAGTTGCACTAGCGTTGCCGATGCTAGCGCCAAGGTGTGTGGTAATGAATTGTGTCACGCCAGCAAGCGACAAGGGTGAAGGCAATAAAGTGATAGCGCGGCGGTATCAGTGCCGCTACAACGATAGCTATGCTGACAACGACCCTGATAATTTTACCGACAACGACAACGACAACGACAACGACAACGACAACGACAACGACAACTATAACGACAACTGCACAATGCCAGATAACGAGCACATTTTTTCAACAGACAAATCAGGAACTGCGAATAAGCAGGTCCTAACATTGATATAGAGAGAGAACACACCATGAGTGAATCAGCCAACAAACTCCTTGCCAGAAAAATGATTAGCATGCATGCCGCCCACGATGAGGGCTGGGTTGACGCCTGTTATCACCCCGACTGCGACTGGGTCGAATTACCTTTTGCTGGCAACGCTGGGCGCAGCGGCGACGCGGCGGTGATGAAAGCGGCGGCGGCGGACAGTGCCAAATATTTCCCGCATACCCAAATTGTGATTAATAATATTATGGAGGAGGGTGATCAGGTTGCCCTCGAAGTCGACTTTGTCGGTACCATGGCGGTAAAGGCGGGTTCGGACAAACCCGCCAGGCAGTCTAAGGTGAAAATGGCCATATTTCTGACCCTGCGAGAGGGTTTGATTAGCCGCCAGGTCGACTATTTAGTGCCGATGGCTTAAGAGGGCGTCGAGGCTTCCCGATCGAGCGGCACTATCTGGAACTTGAGCAGTGCATAACTGGCTGAAATCAGCGGTGTGATAAGGTTGAAGAGGCAAAAAGGCAGGTAGGCAAAGGTCGCTACGCCGAGAGTGCCGGCCATATAGGCACCGCAGGTATTCCAAGGCACCAGTGGCGAGGTCACGGTGCCCGAATCTTCCAGTGCCCGAGACAGATTAATAGCGGCCAAGTTTCTGCGCTCGAACTCTAGTTTGAACATGCGCCCCGGTAAAATGATAGAAATATACTGGTCGGCGGTGACAATATTGGCCCCGAAGCATGTGAGCAGGGTGACAATAATTAAACTGGTCGAGGAGTCGACCCAGGCTAGTGCTCCGCTCACCAGTCGCCGCAGCAGGCCGGTACTCTCCATGGCGGCGCCAAAAATCATCGCTGAGATAATTAGCCAAACAGTATTGAGCATCGAACTCATGCCGCCGCGACTGAGCAATGTATCTAATTGGTTATTGCCAGTGGTGGCGCTGTAGCCATCAAATAGTGCAATCCAAATACCCTTCAAGATTGCCATTGCTGGTGCCAAGGTATTGTCGTCGGTAAAAGCGATAACCACTGAGCGCTGCATCAACAGGGCGATCAAACATCCGCCCAAGGCGCCAATAATAATACTCGGGAAGGCCGGCACCCGTCGCCAAGCCAGCAGTAATACCAGTAATAGCGGGGCCAGCGCCAGTGGATTAATAGTGAATTGCTGGTCGAGTTGCTGCAGTAGTGCAGCAATTTGTGCGCTGTTATTTTCAATTTCAGTGTTGAGGCCAATGATGCTAAAGCCCACCAAGGCGAGGGTGATACTGGGCACGGTGGTCCACAGCATATGGCGAATATGTTCGAACAAACCGACTCCCACCGAGGCCGGAGCCAGGTTGGTGGTATCTGACAGCGGCGACATTTTATCGCCAAAGTAAGCTCCAGAAATAATGGCCCCAGCAGTGATTTCTACCGACAGTCCCAGGCCGCCAGCGACGCCGATAAAACCGACACCAATGGTACCCGCCACCGTCCAGGAGCTGCCAATGCTGAGCGCTATCAATGCACAGACCAGGCAGCTACTCGCGTAAAACCAACTGGGGTCCATCAACTTCAAACCGTAATAAATCATCGCCGGGACCGTGCCGGACAAAATCCAGCTACCAATCAAGGCCCCTACCGCTAGCAAAATAAGCACCGCGCCCATCGCCATATTGATACCGCCTAGTAGCGCCGTTTCAATATCGGCCCAGCGCTGACCATTTTTGAGCCCGACCCCAGCGGCGACAAAAGCGCAGAGTATTAACGCTATTTGATTGGCGCCATAGGAGGAGTCTTCACCAAACAAGTAAACCGATAGCGCTAACAGCGTTATCAGCGACCCGGTTGGCACTAGCGCGTCGAGTAGAGAGGGCTGGTTGGGAGTGGTTTCGTTGGCAGTCATAATGGCCCAGGGATTGGTGACAATAGCGGTAGCTTATCACCTCAGGCATGCGGGTAGAAGTGGCTGAGCCGCTATACTGAATGCCGGCGGATACCTGCGTATAACTGCATATAAACGGGTATAACGGCGGGTCAACAGGTTTGTTCGAGCAACCCTGCTATTTTGGCGATACCGTGCCCAACCCTACTATTAACATACGGGTTATCAACGGCAGATTGAGCGGCATCAAATAGCCATTATTAGCGGTGGTGCAACAGTCAGCCCTGCTGGTGGGTAAAGAACGCACTGCTGCGGCAAACGACTGGCAAGTGCTGGCGCAGTCAGCGGTAACTGCTCCCATCATTGACGCTGTCGCTCACCGAGTAGTACCCGGCGGCGGCCTATTTTTCGACGCCACCGTTATCGACGATACCGCGGTCGCGCAGATTGAGCAGTGGCTGCCCTTGGCGCCTGCCCATCTGGCCGGTGTTGCGGCTTTCACGCTAGTTTGCGACGTCCGACCTAGACCTACATCTAAGCCATCGACCCTTAGCAGTTTAATAGCACAGCCGCCAATGCGCAGTACACTGCAGCTTTGAGCAGTATCTGGCGCAGCAGGCGGTGGCTTTTGATTATTCAGGGTCGGCCAATAGCGCCCAATACTCACTATTGCGGTTATCAACAGCGCGTAGTTTGTTTGTTGTTAGGCGTTTGCAGGGCAACAAATTAACGCTGTGATCATGGTAGAACACCGGTTCAACTCTAGAACTGGTTTGCCGCAGGGTGTTGGTACAGCGGCAATGCCTGCGTTGTCAGGACAATTTGACCCGCAGCTGTGCTGCCTAAAATTAAGCTTCTATCGCGGAAAGAAACTTAGCCCGCTACCGGTCCTCGTCGATCGGGCTTAGAGTGATTCCACTCACCCAGCAAGGCGCGAATAGCGGCGACAAAAGCCAGCGGTTGATCCAGCATAATATGATGTTGGGCCTCGGGTATTTCTATTACCGGTACATTTTTACCCAGCAACTCAAACATATAATCGCCGATTTCCGGCGGGAAAATCAGTGAGCGTTCGCCGCGCATAATTGCTAGCCGACAGGAGATTTCTTTTAAGCGCTGCTCTCGATCACCAATTTCAAAGCGTTTCCAAATTTGCGGATCAAACTTCCAAGTCCAGCCGCCCTCTACTTCTTTCAGTGAGTGGCGAGCGATATAGTCGACAATATACGCGTTGTCACAGGTTTGCGGTGGCGCCAGTCGAAAGCGCGCCAGCGCTTCTTCTAGCGTGGCATAGACGCGGTGCGGCCGGCCAGAGCGCGGCGGTGGGCCGGCTTCGCGGTCGGGGTTGATCGGGCTGTCGACAATAATAACCCCGGCCAGTCGATCGCCGTACAGCGCGCCGGTCACCATGGTGGCAAAACCGCCAAAGGAGTGGGCGATAATAATGGGCGGCTCCTCACCCACAAACATGCCGCTGTGTTCACAGACCGCAATCTGCTCCCGGGCATAGTGCTCTAAACTGTAATTCTCCCGGTAACCGCTGTCGCCCATGCCGGAGAAACACACCGCCGCTACGCTGTATTCCTGGGCTAGAAAAGGCGCGATAAAAGACCACCAGTGGGCATGGGCACCGTTGCCGTGAGACAAAATCAAACCCGGCTTGCTGCGATCGCCCCAGTGCAGGTACTGAATCTGCGCACCCTCGACGTCGATAAAGTGCTCAGTCGGGGGTGTTGCCAATGCCTTTTTAAACCACTGCGGCGCCGGTGGTTTGTTACCGTTAAAGGGCGCTAGGGTAAATACTGCCTCGCCAAAATCTGGCCACTTGCGCTCAAACTTATCGTTGTTTTGGGTGCTGGCTGTATCATCGCTCATAGGATTGTTCACTTGTATAAGGTTAACCTGTGCCGCTGCTATTGGCTCAGGCGCAGACGCGCGGCGATATTGTTTTTTTGTATTTTGGAAGAACCGCCGACGATAGGCATCACCAAGATATCGCGTACATGGCGCTCCATAGCGTATTCGCTGGCACAGCCATAGGCCCCCATCACCTGCTGACATTTCAATACAATCTCCAGCGCAGTATCGCCGATAAACAACTTAGCCATTGAGGTTTCAACACTGCAGGGCAAACGGTTTTGTGCTAAATAAGCGCCGTGATACAGCATGTGGTCGCAGGCTTGCAGCTTGGTGCGGGCCTCGACTAAATCGTGGCGTACCGATTGATGTGCCGAAATCGGTTTGCCAAATTGGCGACGCTGCTGAGAGTATTCCCAAGCCTCTTCCACCGCTGCGTGGGCAATGCCGAGGGCGACGGCGCTGATTTCCAACTTCTCTACATCCAGCGCTTCGCTGGCGAGCATATTCCAGCCTTTGTTCCAGCCCTCTATGCCGCCGAGGATATGCTCTGCGTCAATGGTTACGTTGTCAAAAATAACATCACAAGTGCGGGCGTAGCGCAGGCCGATATGATCGATATCAACAATCTCAATTCCCGGAGTATCCATTGGTACCATTACCATCGACAGATTGCGGTACTTTTCGTCAGCCGGTCCCGAGCGTACCAAGGCAATCACGTAGTCGGCAAAACGCGCACCGGTGCACCAGCGCTTGGTGCCGTTAACGGTCACTGTGCTGCTGTCTGCCGACAGGGTCGCGGTGGTTTCCACCGAGGCTAAATCGCCACCGACATTGGGTTCGGACAGACCGTAGGCCATTAGCAGTTCGCCCCGGGCCAGCTGTGGCAGCAGTGTTTGCTTTTGCTGCTCGCTGCCGTTCTCAGAAATGTTGATACCGCCGTAAAAAGCGCAGTGAATAAAGGGCCCGGCAACCGCTGCGCCGTGACGGGACAGCTCGTCAATAATTGCTACCGCCGCTACCAGATCGCGGCCGCTGCCGCCATACTGCTCGTCGATGGTCACGCCGCAGGCGCCGGTCTGGGCAAAGCGTTGAAACACCTCCCTGGGCACTTCGCAGGCTTGATCCCAAGCCCGCAGTTTTTCTGGGCTCAATTCTTTTTTAGCAAAGCTTTGCACCATCTGGCGCAGCATCGAAATATGTTCAGGTTCGGCAGTAAAATACATGAGTTTAAATCCTAGGTTTGATCTTGATCAATGGCACTATTGAATAGCTAACATTGATCATATTAATCACTGAAACTAGCAATCGGGGCTGCGACCCTTCTCATGGGTAGCAGCATTGTTAGCAGCATGGGTTGCAGTACTGTTAGCAGCATCGGCCGCACCAGCACCGACCATATCAGCACTGGCACAGACAACCGCGCGTCGCTTAGTTACCGGTAAAATTGGGCTTGCGCTTTTCCCGAAAGGCGCTGACCGCCTCTTGGTGATCGTCGGTTAAGTTGCTCATCATTTCGTAGGCCACCGCCGGGTCCATTAACCGCTGGGCTAAATCACGCAGTGCCATATTGGTCACGGTTTTGGTCCACCTAACTGCCCAGCGCGGATTAGCAGTAATTTTTTTAACCAGCAGCTGCACCTTGTCTTCCAGCTCAGCTGTAGGCACCGCGTAATTGATTAGGCCTAAGTCCAGCGCTTCGCTGGCGCTAATCATATCGCCTGTTAGCAGCAACTCCTTGGCCTTGGCGTAGCCCACCAACTGCGGCCAGATCACCGCACCGCCGTCGCCGGCGACAAAACCCATTTTTACATGGGGATCGCCGATCACTGCGCGCTCGTCCATGATGATAATGTCGGACATCAGCGCAATGCTGGCACCAAGGCCGGCGGCGGCGCCATTGAGTTTACAGATCACTGGCTTTTCTAGCTCTAACAGCGAGAATACGATGCGCTTGGCATCGGTGGCAATGGCTTTGAACAGCTCTGGAGAGTCGATCATGCTCTGCATCCAGTCGGCGTCACCGCCGGCGCAAAAAGCCTTGTTGGCGCCGGTTAAAATAACCAGGTCGCAGTCTTCATCGTGCTGAATATCTTCAAACACTCTGGCCAGCTCGCTGTGCAGCGTGTGGTCGACAATATTCATAGGTCCATTATCTAACAGAACACGTAATACGCGATCCTCGTATTCAAAGCGTAGGGTTTTGTAATTATCGTAATTCATAATATATCCTATGCGGGAATGGGGGCTAGTTGCACCAAGCGGCGACCAAAACTTTCGCCGGTGAACAAACCGATAAAGGCGGCGGGCATATTTTCTATACCCTGGCTGACATGTTCGCGATAAATCATGCTGCCGTCGACGATACGCTGTGTCAGTGCCTCTTTAGCCCGAGCAAAATCTCTGAAATCGTCAAATACCACCATCCCTTCCATGCGCAGACGGTGGGTGATAAAGGCGGCCGTATTTTTAATGCCGGGGCGCTCAGCCGGGTCGACATTGTAGTCGGCTACCTGGCCGGAGACGACGATGCGGCCACCGACTTTCATCAGCGGAATAACCCGGTCGATCATGGTATTACCGACATTGTCGAACAAGACATCAATGCCATCGGGACAGGCGGCGGCGATGGCTGCATCGAGATCGGCTACCGCTTTGTAGTTAATCACTTGGTCGAAGCCGCAGCTGTCTTTTAGCCATTGGCATTTTTCATCGCTACCGGCAATACCGGTAACATGGCAGCCCTGGGCTTTGGCCAGTTGGCCGGCAGTGGCGCCAACCGTGCCCGCGGCAGAACTAATTAATACGTTATCGCCGTCTTGCAATTTGGCAATGCGCTCTAAACCAAAAAAGGAGGTCAGGCCAGGAATACCTAAAATACCAATGTTGCAGGAGTAGGGTACCCGGGTATCTTTAACTTTGACCAGACCGCGGCCGTCTGAAACGGCCATCTCGGTCCAGCCAAAGCCGCCGCTGACGACATCGCCAACTGCGTAGCGTTCGTTGTTACTGGCAGTAACCACGCCGACGGTGGCTCCCTGAATAACATCGCCGCTTTTAAGTGCTGCACTATAGCTGTCACCACCGGACAAAATTGAGCGCATACCTGGATCTACCGAGGCGATAAAGTTACTGATTAGCACTTGGCCCTCGGTCAACTCCGGCACTGGCACTTGCTGTAGTTCAAAATGTTCTGCCGCCGGCACACCGGTAACTGGCTTGGCTAAAACGATTCGTTGGTAATGTGACATCTTACTCTCCATAGATTCGTCGGGGCCTTATACGGCTGCCCGGCGCTGTTGTTTATTCGCTTGATTTTAGTGCCGGGTTAGCGGCTGAGCTGCTGTTCCCGGGAAAATTCGTCTGAATAGTGGCTATCGTTAGCCTGTAGTTGTTCTGACCAGTCGCGCCACATATTATGCTGCGGTGGATCGGCACGCAATTGGTCAAGATCACTGCGGTTGTAGTCCCATAACACTGACTGTCTGATTACGTCGGTATAATTGTGTCCGGCCATATGGGCCAAGCGGTGGTGCCATAATACCACGTCACCCTCGCCGCCGGCGCACTCTACCGGCTGGGTATCGTGCATAATCGCCTCCAGTTCTTTAAGGTAAGCGGCGGAGTGAATTATGCCTTTATAACTGGGCAAATGATCGTAGTAGGGAATGCGGGGTTGATCGTATTGCATTTGAAAGGTGGGGTACAGGCGTCGGTGCGACTTAGGCCACACCTTAAAGGCACCACCGTCGACGGGAACCCGGTGAATATTGGCGACTGCCCCGAGGCTAAAGGGGTGGCCGTCGGTATGGCTGGCGTCTGGCAGGCGGGGTTGGTCGCCGTAGGGCAGGGTGCAATAAATACCCCGCACCCCTTCATTGATGGCCGGATCTACCGGGCCACCGGGCCAGGCCGTGCCGACGCTGCCCATCCGCTGGCCGCCAACAACCGGCTCGCGCAGGGTATTTTTACCGATTAACTGTTCGGCGACAGCGCGCAGTTCTGCACTAAAAGTCATCTCGATAAAAAAAGCCTCGGTGCTAATTTCGCGATTTTGCCAGCGAAAGCCCTGGCGGGTATGCAGCGGATCATGGTCAATATCTTGATCTTTAAAGGGACCGGTATAGGTGCTGGGGTCGTCGCGTTTTAGCGCACAGGTGGCGGGCAGCGCCGCCCACATTCTATCTCTCGCTTCGGCGCAGTGCTCGGCGCTGATGGCACCGGGCACAATGAGGTAGCCATTGTCTTTGAAAAACGCTAACTGTTGTTGGCTTAATTCCATCACGGTTCCCTGTTATGCATTGACTGAGCGGTTGTTAATTATTGCGCGGTTGTCGATGAGCGAGCTAGTAGCTACTAGCAATTAGCAGTCACTGAGTGGCTGGGGTTCTTCAACATTGCGCATATGATCGGCCATCGGCGCTATTTTTGCCAATAGGTCTTCCAGCAGTATCGCATCCAGTGACATGTCGACTAAAGCTAATTGCATACACTGCATCCAAGCATCGCGATCTGCTACCGCAATGGCGAGGTGATTGTGGCGCGCCCGCAGCCTGGGTGGACCATAGCGCTCGACAAACAGCGGCGGGCCGCCAAACCAGCCGCTAAAATACTGCAATAGTTTTTCTCGGGAGTCGCTCAAATCGCTACTGTGCATGGCGCGAATAGTCGTCGCGCTGGGCAGTGTATCCATATGCTGGTAAAAGCCCGTGACCAACTGGCTAACCCCCTGCTCGCAGCCTAGTCGCTGATAAAGTGTCTCTTGTTCCATAGTGGCAATTCCGCTGGGGTAAGCGCTGGTGGCTAAAAATTTGCCAGTGAGTTGGCTGGTTAGATGGATCTTATGTATCGGCGATTTTCTGGAACTTAGCTGCACGCTTGCCGACAAAGGAGGCAACGCCCTCTTTAAAATCGTCGTGGGCGGTGCTGATTGCCATCATTTGGTCAGACTCTTTCATCGCCTCACCCAGCGACATATTCATATGCCGATAGACCTGACGCTTCATTGCCTTTAACGACAGCGGCGCGGCCTTAGCGGCGAGATCATCGATATATGCTAGGGCTTGAGCGAGCAATTCGTCGGCGGGATAAACCCGGTCTACCAAGCCTATCTGCAGGGCTTCGTCACTGAGAACCCGGCGTGAGCTCCAGAATAAATCGAGTGCTTTTGAAGGCCCGATAATGCGCGGCAGTATCCAGCTCTGACCGTGTTCAGCGACCAGCCCGCGGTGGGAAAACGAGGTCACAAACTTGGCGTTTTCAGCGGCAAAACGCAGGTCGCTGAGTAGCGCGATAGACAGCCCTAGGCCGGCACAGGCGCCGTTAACCGCGGCGATAATCGGTTTACGCACCGTCATCATATAGGTAAAGCCAGAAATATAGTCTTCGCCCATACTGGCGTCGCCGGGATTTTGCGCCAGCGCCAGGGCGTCATCACCATTGGCCTTGTCACCGGTGGCGGATAAGATATCGAGGGCGTTCATATCCATCCCGGCACAAAAGCCGCGACCGGCGCCGGTTAATACAATACCGGTTACCGCCGCGTTGGCCTCGGCCTGGGCCAGTGCATGGCGAAATTCGGCGATCATCGGATAGGTGAAGGCATTGAGATTATCCGGGCGATTGAGGCAGATAATCGCGGCGGCGCCGCGAATGTCGAGACTGATCGATTGGTACATGGACGGACTCCTTATTATTGACCGGTGACGGCTCTCGATGAGCGCCGGTGGTGCCATACAAACGTTATGACTAAAAGGTAAGGCGATACAAGCGTTATGACCAAATGGTAATTATTGTGCAGGGCCTATGGTGCAGGTCCATAGAGGCCTCAATTCACCCGCTCGAGTCGGCTAACGATAATCATCTGCTGGGTACTTTGTGTTGCCGCTACTGACGGTCTTTAAGCATAAAATCGACGATCGCTTCGAGCTGTTGATCTGTGCAATCGTCGCAGGCGCCACGGGCG
>JBLHLU010000019.1:0-25463 GCA_047623385.1 Paraglaciecola psychrophila | reverse complement strand
TGTTGAAATTGGTGCAGCCGTCGAAAGCCAGATCGTTAGCGTTTTAGTCCGGGTAGCGCGATCGATAACGACTGATAGAGGCACCATCACAACATTGGCTGGTGCGCTACCACGATGATCAGCAAAATTTGGGGCATGGCTTAGTTGTATACGTTCGATGAAATTCTGTCTTGTATAGATACCCTCAACCGGCCATAGATCGTCGAAAACGAACGGAGCGCGATGCTTTGATTACATGATCTGTCTCTCGCTCAAGTGAATCTCTCTCGGGCGTGACACTTTGGTATTAACAGTAGTCTGGGGCAGGCCTATTGAAGGGGTATGTTAGAGCTGAATAAAGCTGTTTATCTCGCAGTCCTTATGGTGGCAACGATATAGTACCTATTACATTGAAAATGTCCGCTCATCTAGTAATATAACAGGGGTGACAGTTCAGTAATCAAAGGACCAGCTAATGATCGATCTATACTACGCGCCAACCCCCAATGGCTGGAAGATTTCTATCATGTTAGAAGAATGTGCTTTGCCTTACCGGGTGATACCGGTCAATTTGGGCAAGGGTGATCAGTTCAAGCCTGAATTTCTAAAAATCAGCCCCAATAACCGCATGCCAGCCATCGTCGACGAGCAAGGCCCTGACGGCCAGCCGATCAGTGTTTTTGAATCGGGTGCTATTTTAATGTATTTGGGAGAAAAGACCGGTCAGTTTTTCTCTCAACAAGCCCGAGAGCGTATGCGGGTGCTGGAATGGTTGTTCTGGCAAGTGGGTGGCTTGGGCCCCATGGCCGGCCAAGTCAGTCACTTTGTAAATTACGCGCCAAACTTCCCCGGTGACCATTCCTATGCTGAAACACGTTACAAAAATGAATACGATCGTTTGCTGGGTATTATGGACGGGGTATTGAGTGAGCGGCCATTTTTGGCAGGAGACTATTCGATTGCTGACATGGCGTCGTTCCCTTGGGTTACCGCTTATAAACGCTATGAAGTAGATTTGGACCAGTTCACCCATGTTAGGCGCTGGTTCGACGCACTTAAAACACGTCCAGCAGTTAGACGCGGTATGGATGTGGGTAAGGAAAACCGAAGCTTTGGTAAAGATATGACTAAAGAAAGCCTCGACACCATGTTTGGGCAAACGGCAGCGTCGATTAAAGCGCAGGCGCAAGAAAAGACATAACAAAAGACATAACAAAAAACACAGAAAATGACAGATCGAGTCGGAGGCGTTTCTAGCATGCCCGATAACAAGTACCGGTGCGCTGCAGCGAGGATCAGCGCTCAGCTCCGCGCTGAGGGATCAATTGAACGGGTTAGAAAACCTGTTGCAGGGGGCTATGCTGATCCCAGCGCTCTAAAGAGAACGGTTAGCGCCAATAAAATAAGAATAACACCGAATATCCGATCGATTTTTTGTGCGTTACGCTGCAATTTCCCCAGCAAGGTTTTACGCGACACCAGTGCGACGATAAGAGCATACCAGCAGGCATCGGTAATACCGACGGTGGCCACCATAATACTTTTTTCTCGTAAGCCAAATTCCGGCAGTAAAAACTGACTAAACAGCGCCAGCATAAACACTGCTAATTTTGGGTTGAGGAAGGCCACTAGAAAACCTTCCACCGCCGCGTTGTGCCCGCTCATCTCGGTGCTGGGTTGAATTTCACTAGACCCAGTACTGCGCAGCGACTTAATACCTAGATAAATTAAGTAGCAGGCTCCGACTAACTGGATACCTAGAAATAGCTGCGGCGAACGAGTAATCAGCACCGCCAGACCGGTTACGGTCAGTAGTCCGTATAGGGCGACGCCCAAGCCATGGGCTACGGCGGTGACATAGCCTTTGTACACGCCGCCATTGACGGTCGCTTTCAACACAATGGCCAGGCTCGGGCCCGGCGACATAGCACCCAACAAACAGATACTAATAAGTGAAAGCCAGTGACTTAGTGCCATGTTTTGATCCGGTTGAGTTATCCAGCGCCCGGGTTGACCGGGGTGCCGTGCGGGTTTATTGGTGAAGCTTGCTGTAGCGATTATTACCCGTGCGTTGGTAAGCGTTATTATAAATCTTGGTCTTTTTTTATCTGTGAAGATTATATTGTATCAATAAGTTCACTACTTGAATAACGTTATACTAACAGCGATGCTCGCTGACACTGCTAAGTGCGCGGCCAGTGGCAGCAACGCTGGCGTGTTATATGACTACAACGCTTTTATTGCCACTACTGCATAAATATGCCACTGGTGGGGGAGTCCTTGTGGTGTGTGCCCCGACACATTGTGTTCGGTGAATCGCAACAGTTGCAAACCGCTCAGTGTTTTTCGCAGAGCCTGTTCTTCGAATACCAGCACCGTTGCCCAAAATGCTTCGCCATTGTAGTTGGGGCCGGCCATGGTGTCTTTTGGCCCGAGAAAAGAGCCGCAAAATATTCCGCCCGGAATAAGTGACGATTCTATGTTGTGCCAAACCTGTTCAAATTCACTTTCGGGACAAAAAAACAAACTGGCCTCTGCGACCACTAGCGCAGCCGCGGGATAACTAAAGCCAGTAAATGATGCAGTAGATAAGTGCACGGCATCATCAGAATCAAATCGTTTTTTACACTGTTTAATAGCTTCCTCTTCACTGTCAAAGGCTTTGACGATAAAACCCTTAGCTCTAAGGTATGCGATATCTGCGCCGGCACCACAGCCACAATCTACCGCTATAGTTTTTTCGACTAGCTGGTCAACCGCAAACTCAAGGTCTGCACGTACATCGCGATGTGCTGTCGCGCGATAGTATTGTTCGATCTCTTCGCTAGCCATCTAGAAAATCCAAAAATTCTGCGCTATTGCTGATACTGGGGAGTTCCGTCTGGCTAAGGACCAGCGTCATGCCACTGTATCGGCAAATGCTGGTAGCAGCTGTGGTTGTTAGCTGTCGCTGTTAGCAATCAGCCTGATATAAATTTAGTACCGTTACTGCCCGCGTAGTTATTTGGAAAATAACCAAGGCGGCCTATGCCATGCCCCTAAAACTGGCGGCCGACTTAGAATTATGACTGATTCTTTATCCACGGGAATACGGTTCGGCTAAAACATGAAAAGCAGCGACACTAGTTCGCGTTAGGTAAACTAGAGTTTACTCGCACAGCGCCGGTTACAATTTTCTTGAATCGTAGGCCCAATGAAACAGCGCTTGGCGCTGTTTTTGCCGACAGCTAAAATCGTGTTGTTCACAATTTTTTGAGACGGCAAAAGCATGTCGTCTAAACAATCGCCACCGTTTTATTTGCCGGGCATCGTCGTCGGTGCGCCGACCCATATAATAACGGCAGTACCACTGGAACCAACCTCGAGGGTCCTGTGGGTGAATCCACCCCTTCTGTTGCCACTCCTGCAATGGCCGCGAGGCATCAACCGAAAAGTAATTCAGGCTAACATCTTTTTTCTGCGGACTTAAACGGGCATCGGTATACCAATTTTTAGGAAATTCGCTGCGACAGTCATTCATGTATTTGCCGCCAAATACCCCTAAGTTCAGCATTTCTTTAGGAGTTAGCTCGGGTTTAAATTCAATATCAAAATTTTTGCCCATGGGTTCAGACAGCGAGTAGCTGTAGTCACTTTGAAAGCTGTCTTTTACTTGAACGTACTTCATAGAATAGGGATTAACACCGGTGCTCAGCCATAGGGGGCTAGATCATACGATTGTGCTATTTCATGTGCAAGCGCAGCGGTTATCTGCCCGGCTGGGAATTGAGCCAGAACAGTAGATCGAGGGTATTGCTACCAATAAGAGGGTAGCAATGACCAGGGTGCCCGCTAGTCTCATCTAAAATGAGTACGGCTAGGTCTTATCGTGCCATGCAACGTTAAGTGCAGTGCCAATGGGTTACATCAGCAAGCCAACGCATAGCCAAAGTGTGAGCTTCTCATTAATTTGTAAAGGCCCATCAATGATTAGTGATTCCTCTGCGTCAATGCTGATAACAGTCCACAGTTGGGTAGAGTCCAGAATACCACCATAGAGTTAGACTCCAGTGTGATAGCGAGCTAGAAATTTTATCAGGTCAAGAAGGACATCGGTCGAGGCCTATCCACGGCTAGCACTGGCATCGGTATTGCGGTCACACAGTGAAAACGTATTTTGCTAAAGGGTAGCAGGCCCTGCAGTAACTGCTGCTCGATCGTTGATGTTATGGATCGTCTGCTGCAATGTCGGCGGGTAATAGTCTTGGCTATTTTCGGTTAGATGATCAAAGGCGGTGACGAACATGCGGATAATGTTCGAGGACTCGTTGTTAACAATGGCCTGGGTTTTTTATCCCACAATACGGCTACTGTTACCCGCCTTTCATAGCGGCTATCGGCCTTTAAATACAATGGGTAGAGAAAGTCGAAGCGATATAGCGAGTCGTCCATTTCCCAGCCGCTTTCTAGCATAATCGGCGCAACGAATGTGACATTGATAACGTCTTATAACGCCTTGATTTGGCGAAAAATCAAGGTGCGGTGTTCCTGATGCAAGCCAGTGAAACATACCGTTGGTAGCATCCTTGCTCCGCCATAAAGCCGGTTTCATCCTTGGCACCGGCTTCCCCTGATGGGGTTAGCCAATGTCTGAAACGGCTTTCTTAGCGGCGAAATGCACCGCCGCTATGGTTGGTGTCTTAACCGAGACCCATTGCCTTTGCTGTAATAAGCCCATTACAGTGCTTCTACAGTTTGCTGTGAGCTGAGTTCGCTTATCAGTGCATCCACCTGTTGCTTGCCCTGGGCAATCACTTGCTGTGGGCTGCCTTTCGAGCCGCTGGCGGCTATATGAAAGACTTCGTTAATGCCTAAAAAACGGCAGATATGCTCTAGATAACCGCTGGCAAAATCCATCTCACTACCGACGGGGGTACCGCCAGTAGCGGTAACGATAAAAGCCCGGCTGACATCGAGTAAACCGACCGGTCCCTGTTCGCTATAGCGAAAGCTAACCCCGGCTCGGCAGATCGCATCGATCCACTGCTTTAACGAGGCCGGAATGCCAAAGTTGTACATCGGCGCCGCCAGCACCAGTGTGTCGGCCGCTTTTAGTTCATCAATTAACTGATCCGACAAGGCTAACTGAGCCTGGAAGCTGGCGCGTTGGCTGTCACTGGAACCGTGAACCGCGATAAGGTCCTGGGCGCTGATAGCGGGAAATGCATACTGTGCCAAGTCACGGCTAATTACCGGTTGATCAAGGGCATCAACCAGATACTGGCTAATAATGCGGGTACTTGATTGTGTCTGCCGGGCGCTGCTGTTGATATGTAAGATGCTCATGTTAATGCTCCAATAATGTCGTTAGTGCAAATAGCACTAGGGTAATTTCAGTTCCGGGGTGTAGTGAGGTGTAGTGGGCTGTAACCTGCGGCTACCGCGCCAGTTGTGATTGAACTAGGCGGTCGGCACTGATGCTACCAGCGCCTCTAAAGACTAAGCCAACACTGACGGCGAGCAGCGCCAGCGCAAATTCGTAGCCGTTGTTTGACATAAATAGACCGTTTGGCAGATGAACAGCGACCATCGCGACTACCATAGTGATGGCCAGCAGCAACGCAGCGGGGCGTACCAGTAGACCGATAATCAGCAGCAGGCCGCCGATAAATTCTGCGCCACCGGCTGCGGTGGCCATCAGCAATCCCGGTTCAAGGCCGATGGATGTCATCCACAGTGCGGTGCCTTCCAAACCGTATCCGCCAAACCAGCCAAACAGCTTTTGTGCTCCGTGGGCTGCAAAAATGGCACCGGCGCCGAGGCGAAGAGGCAAGGTGTCCAGGCCAGCGGTAGTGTTGGTTAGTGTGTTGATTAACGATTTCATGGAGTTTCTCCAAAAGATTTTTTGTGGGTTTGCTTAAGTAGTGGCGCTATTGTACTGATCTCATTATTATCAATAAGTCCTTATATATGTTTAATGTGTTCTAATTTTTAGAACAATTAATGGGCTTTTAAATAGCCTTAAGTCATTGATTAAAAAACTTGCCGCTAAATAATAGTTTTTTAATACCACTAAAATCGCGTTAAAAACTCACGATTTTAGTGGAACAAAAGAGCGCGGCAATATGGGTTGGCGATGAGCATGGGCGGCGCTGGGTATAGGTATATGATCGCCATATGGGTAAGCGGTGGTCGCTAGCCAGCAATGGTCAAAGACGGGTAATAGCTGAGATGGCTGAGAACAGACAGTAGCGCAATGTAAGAAGGTGAGTCGGGGTGTAAGATTGAGGGAGAAAATGGCGAACAGCGCCAGCTGCAGCAACGTCATTTAATTGCACTAGCAGACCAAGCCAGTTTTCAGTGCTGGAAAGAGCAGACATTAGTGCCGCTGCAGCTGTCAGTAAAGATGACTCAGGTGGGCCGTACTTATTGCGATACTCATAACCACCGACACCGCCGCGCGCACGTAGACGAGCGACTTTCAACAGCACACAGCAAGAAAAGTGTTGCCGATAAGTGAAAGCGAGTGAATCACGTCGACGCTTATCAAGCCGTTATCCCGATCGGCTTTTAGCCATCGTTGTCAGCCACTGGCAGATACCCCCAGGCAGATTTTCTGAGCGGTGGGCGCTAAGCCGACTCGCTATTCGTTGTAGTCCCACCGCTTTGATCTTTCTACCGTAGGTGATCTAGACAAGGTGCTGTTGCAGTAGCGGGCCCTAGTAGTTAGGCCTAGCTGCACTCACAGTTACACCTAGGTATGCTTAGTTTACTTATGGCCTAGCTTGTTGCAGAGCGGGTACCGTCTCAAGTAAAAACGGTAGTTAGTGAATGGGGTCTTGTTGGTTGTGCCGGCCCCGCTGCAATGGCCCGCTTACGTTGCGCTTAGTGCTTTGCTTGGCAGCGACAAAGGGGCTTGGAGATAAGTGCCCGCGGTTCTATTGTAGCCACGGCGGCACCGGTAATTTCATTCGCTTCAAAAACGCCGGATTAAATAACTTGCTCTGGTAGCGATTGCCGTAATCACACAATATCGTAACAATGGTATTGCCCGGTCCCAGCTCTTTGGCCAAGGCTACCGCGCCGGCAATATTAATCGCCGAGGAACCGCCTAGGCAAAGCCCTTCGTGTAATAACAAATCATAAATATAGGGCAGCGCATCGGCATCGTGAATCTGATAGGCCATATCAACCTGCGCCTGTTTAAAATTCTCAGTCACAATACTGATGCCAATACCCTCGGCGATAGAGCCGCCCTCAGTTTTTAATTCACCGTTGGTTACATAGTTATACATCGCTGAGCCCATCGGGTCGGCGACGGCAATTTTAACGTCGGGATTGCGTTCTTTCAGCGCCCCGCTGACCCCAGCTAGGGTGCCGCCAGTGCCCACGGCGCAGACAAAACCGTTGACCTTGCCTTCGGTTTGTTGCCAAATCTCGGCGCCGGTGGTGGTGTAGTGAATATTGCGGTTAGCCAGATTGTCGAATTGCCTAGCCCAGATAGCGCCCTGATCCCGTTCTTTGTTGAGCTTTTCGGCCAGTCGTTGGGCTGAGTGTACATAGTGGTTAGGATCGTCGTAGGTGGTGCTATTAACCAAGCGCAGATCGGCGCCGTACAAATCTAACAGCTCTATTTTTTCTTTGCTCTGAGACTGCGGCATAACCACCACGCTTTTATAACCCAGAGCGTTGGCAATAAGGCTTAAGCCAATCCCGGTATTGCCGGCGGTGCCTTCAACAATGGTGCCACCGGGCTGCAGTTCGCCGCGCTGCTCGGCATCGCGAATAATACCCAGCGCCGTGCGGTCTTTTACTGAGCCGCCGGGGTTCATAAACTCCGCCTTGCCGTAAATATCGCAGCCGGTTGCCTCGGACACGCCGCGCAAATACACCAAAGGAGTATTGCCAATCAGGTCGGCAATGGTATTGTGGCCGAAGGCGGCGGTGCTACTGTTAGGCATGGGTGTTCCTCTGGTGGGTACTGTTATGGTAACGATCGGCGCCGGCCGTGGCAATCACTTGTTGGGGCATGCTCTAATCGGCCAGCAGCGGTATTGTGAGCTGTAGATCGAGGCAGGGTAGCAGCGGCAACCGCCAGTACAGCAAAGTTCAGCGGCCGGTGTTAGTAGTGGATATCCAAGAGTAATTCTTACAGACTCGGCGGCCTTGACAGCGGTTCGAGCTACTGGCGGTGTCTGCACCGCGGCTAGCTTGGGAGCCCCAGGAGCGGGTCATTGCAGCTGGTCATTGCAGCTGAGTAAAACAGGCAAAACCAATAATAAATAGAAAGGTATAGGTATGGAACAAACTACAGCTATGTCCGAACAAAATATGCGCAAAGTTGCCCTCACCTCGCTGGCGGGCACCAGTATCGAATGGTATGACTTTTTCATTTACGGCACCGCCGCGGCGCTGGTATTCCCCGCACTCTTTTTTCCACCGGATATGCCGCCAATGGTGGGCTTAATCGCCGCCTTTAGTACCTTTGCGGTAGGCTTCTTAGCCCGTCCCATCGGCGGTATCTTTTTTGGTCACTTCGGTGACAAATACGGCCGAAAGAAGGCGCTAGTTACCGCGCTAATGATGATGGGTGTCGCCACCACCGCTATTGGGTTGTTACCTACCTATGCCTTGATGGGTGCAGCAGCACCGGTATTGTTAACCGTACTGCGTTTTGTGCAGGGCTTAGCGGTAGGCGGCCAATGGGGTGGAGCTATGTTGCTGGTCACCGAAAACGCACCGCCGAATAAACGCGGCTTTTACGGCGCCTTTGCCCAGGCTGGGGCACCCATCGGTATTATTCTCGCTAATCTGGCCTTTCTGGCGGTTAGCGCGCTGTGCAACGACGAGCAATTTATGGCTTGGGGCTGGCGTATACCGTTTTTGCTGAGCGTTATTCTGATTGCTCTGAGCCTCTATATTCAGTTAACCCTAGAAGACACCCCGGCCTTTAAGGCGCTGCAAAAACTCAAGACTGAGCAGGCTGTAAGTGCAGACGAAAGCGCTGTGGCGGTACCTAAGGTTGAACGCTCACCGGTGTTAGAGGCGATTAGACGCTATCCCCGACAAATTCTGCTAGCGGCGGGGGCCTTTTTGGCGGTGCAGGTGGTGTTCTATATTATGGTGGCGTTTTTGGTGGCCTATGGCAGTAATGAAGAGGGTCTGGGGCTATCTCGCGACTCGATGTTGTCGGCGGTGTTAATCTCCTCGTTCTTGCAAATTCCCACGCTGTTTTTGGCCGCTATGTACTCCGACCGCTTCGGCCGCCGCGGGGTCTATATGTTAGGTGCGGTGTTATCAGGTATTTGGGCCTTTGCCATGTTCCCGCTAATCGATACCGGCGAATTTATCTGGATAGTCGTGGCCATGTCTGGCGGGCAAATCTTTCTGTCTTTTATGTACGGTCCTCAGGCAGCTTTTCTAACCGAATTGTTCAGTACTGAAGTGCGCTATTCCGGAGCCTCCTTGGGTTACCAGTTGGGCGCCATTTTGGGCGGTGCCATGGCGCCGATTATCGCCACCTTCCTATGGAAGGACTTCGGTACCCTCTATATTTCGATCTACATCGCTGTTGCCTGTGCCTTAACTCTGGGCTCGGTGCTGCTATTAACCGAAACTCACGGCACCGACCTCGATGCCATTGGCACAGCTAACGGTTAAGTGCAGGTCACGATGGCCGGGCCCCAATGAGCCTATATCCCCTTCACGGTGGTGGCTCGCTGCGGGCTTTGGCTAATGTTGAGCCCGGGCGTAATCCTGTGTAGGATGTTCGGCTGTTAACGCAAATCAACTTACAAACAATAGGAACAGATCATGGGTGAAGCATATATCGTAGCGGCGGTGAGAACCGCCGGTGGCCGTCGCGACGGCAAATTGAAAGGCTGGCATCCCGCCGATTTGGCGGCTGAGGTGTTAAACGCCCTGATCGACCGCAGCGGTATCGATCCCAGTAAAGTAGAAGATGTTATTATGGGCTGTGTCGGCCAGGCCGGTGAGCAGGCCGCCAATGTCGCGCGCAATGCGGTCATGGCCTCAAAGCTGCCGGAAAGCGTGCCGGCCACTTCTGTCGATCGCCAGTGCGGTTCCTCCCAGCAGAGTTTGCACTTTGCCGCTCAAGCGGTGATGTCTGGCACCATGGACTGCGTCATCGCCGCCGGTGTTGAGAGCATGAGCCGGGTGCCTATGGGTCTGCCGATCTCACTGCCCTATAAAAATGGTAATGGTTTTTATGTCAGTCCCGGTGTGGCTGAGAAATATCCCGGTATTAAATTTAACCAGTTTACTGGCGCCGAAATGATGGCCGATAAATACAATCTTAGCCGCGAGCAGCTCGACGCCTTTGGTTACGAGAGCCACCAGCGGGCTATCGCTGCCACCCAGGGTGGTTTGTTTAACCAAGAGATCGTGCCGATCGAGGTTGAAAATGAAGACGGTGTTAAAGAGATGCACCAAACCGATGAAGGCATTCGCTACGATGTATCGTTGGAAGGTATGGGCAAGGTGAAAATTCTTGCCGAAGATGGTCGTCTAACAGCAGCCACTTCCAGTCAGATTTGCGACGGCGCCTCCGGCGTATTAATCGTAAACGAGCGCGGTTTAAAAGAATTGGGTGTTAAGCCTTTGGCTCGCATTGTATCGATGACGGTAGTCGGTGGCGACCCAGTAATTATGTTGGAAGCTCCCATCCCCGGTACCAAGAAGGCGTTAGAGCGAGCTGGGCTGAGCATTGACGATATCGATTTGTACGAAGTCAACGAAGCCTTTGCCTCGGTACCGGTAGCTTGGCTGCAGGAAATGAACGCCGATCCGGCCAAACTTAATGTTCACGGTGGTGCTATTGCCTTGGGTCATCCGCTGGGTGCCTCTGGTACTAAGCTGATGGCGACCTTGGTGCATGCATTAAAAACCAAAGGCGGGCGCTACGGCTTGCAAACCATGTGTGAGGGCGGCGGTCTTGCCAACGTCACTATTATCGAAAATATGCAGTAAGCTAACCGGCACGCCAGCTATCACTGTATCGAGATGCAGCAGGTAGTGTGTTAGGTACTCTAGGGCCGACTGATAAGTGAATGTCGGCCCTTTTTTATGCCGGGTAAAAAGGGCAGCTACCAGTTTTTGGGCAGCCGTGGATCTTTGTCCCGGCTGCGAGACTTGCGGTACTTATCGTCTCTAACCTTGCGGTCGATATTGGCTCGATGGCTGTCTAATTTTTTGCGGTGTAGATACAGGTCTAGGCGCTGGGCGCTGTCGCTAAGATAGTGGTACAGCCCGGTTTTTTCCAGTAGCGGTCGCAGTCCCAAACCTATCGTTAGCAGCACCAATAAGTAGTAGCCGGTGTACTCAGTGAAATACAGCATCACAAAGAAAGATGAACCTAGCAAACCGTTGTATATGCCCCTCAGTACAACGCTGTATTCAAACTGATGTTCTTTCACGGTTAAAACCCTCCTGCAAACTAGCTTACCGCTGCGCTGTAGTTGATCTGTAGTTGATCTGCAGCTGAGCTATAGCCGATTGGCAGATGAACGCTATTACGACTGTAAGGACGACTGTAGTACGACTGTAGTAAGGTTGTAGTAAGACTATAGCAACACTGTAGCCTCGCAAGTCGCCTTGCAGTGCGGCGCTGTGTAGCGCTGCCATAGCGCTCTGGTATCAGCTCAATTAGCAGTATAGTCACAAGACCAACCGGCTGCATCGGCCGGCCTGTGCCAACAACAAAGGGTGTTATTGACTGCCAGCGGTAACACGTTGATAACATCGCATTTTCCATAGAACTTACTGGCTAGCTCGCCGCTGTCTAAGTCGAAGGCTATGCCGTGCCCCTGTAACCAATCGGTTTGTCGATGGGCGCGCCGTCAGCCACAGCAATACAAAATTTTGGTATTGGTTTTCAACTAAAACACGGTGGTTGTGTTGGTAACTAATTAACAGTGCGCTCTGCTCGAGCGCCAAAGGGATTGTTACTCGCCGACAGTGGTGTCGACGGGTCTTAGCAGTACCCTAGTGACTGTGCTCGTCGTACAATCCGTTGCTCTATACTGTTGCGGCGTTGGCGCTAGTGATTTCCATTGTGGCGGTTAGCCGCCTAAGTTACTGCTTAAGAGCCCAGCACTATTGAACGCCAAGATGGTTATAATGATCAACACTGTGGCCATGACGGCGGCAGCACCCTAAGAGGTAGATCGATGAAAGCGGTATATTGCACAGCCTTTGGCTCCCACCAGGATCTTGAAATACTTGATATCGAGCCGCCGCCAGCCCCCGCCATGGGCGAGGTACAAGTCGCGATCAAGGCCCGGGGTATTCAGTTTAGCGATTTAGTAAAAATCGGTGGCAACTATCAGGATCAGTCAAAACCGCCCTTTATTGTCGGCGGTGAAGCGGCGGGTATTATTACTGCCCTCGGTGCAGGGGTAGAGCATTTTGCGGTGGGTGATGCGGTGCTGTGTTTTGGTGGCTGTGTCGAACAAGCTAACGTTGCAGCCAGTAGTTTGGTAGCGGTGCCAGCGGGCGCTGACCTCAATGCTGCGGCCTCCTTTCGCAACAACTATGCGACCGCCTATTACGGCTTGCAGCGGGCACAGCTGCAGCCCGGCGAGACTTTACTGATTCACGGTGCCGCGGGTGGTGTTGGCCTAGCAGCGGTAGATATCGGCAAGCTGATGGGGGCTCGTGTTATCGCCACGGCTAGTTCCGACGACAAGTTGGCGGTGGTAGGGGAATTGGGGGCCGATCACCTTATTAACTACACCGACGGCTTTCGCCAGCAGGTTAAAGAGTTAACCGGTGGCCTCGGTGCCGATGTGATTTATGATCCGGTAGGGGGTGATGTGTTTGATGAGTCGGTGCGCTGTATCGCGCCCTTTGGTCGTATTTTGATTGTTGGCTTTACCAGCGGGCGACCGGCGCTGGCCAAAACCAATCACCTGCTGGTCAAAGACGCCTCGGTGATCGGTTATAACCTAGGTAATCTGGCCAAGCACAGGCCCAAACAAATGCAGATCAACAGTGACACCTTAATGAGCTGGCTGGCCCAGGGGCGTATCAAGCCCTATGTATCGCATGTTATGCCGATGACGCAGGTGGTTGAGGCCTATCAGCTGCTGGTCGACCGCAAGGTCATTGGCAAGGTAATCTTGAGCTGAGCCGCCCGCAGCAAGAGTTACTGACAATACTGAACCCGTCGGCGTAAACGACAGGCAAAAAAAAGCCGGGGGAAAATCCCGGCAGCTGGTGTCAATAGGTTGCTAGCGCGGTGCTGGCCAGCTCCAAGTTTTTGCAATGAGCCTGCCTACGCAGGCTCGCTACAAAATCTTTAGGGCTTATAGGGCAGTAGTGATTCACCCATCAGGTAGCAGTCGATAGCACGTGCCGCGCGGCGACCTTCGTCGATGCCCCACACCACTAATGACTGGCCTCGGCGGCAATCCCCAGCGGCAAAAACACCTTCTACATTGGTATTAAAGACGTTGTACTCAGCCTTGTAGTTAGAGCGCTGGTCGGTCTCAATAGCGGCAGCTGCACCGAGGTATTGCTCCGGTCCTAAAAAGCCCATCGACAACAGAATAAGGTCAGCTTCCCAGATCTTCTCAGAGCCTTCGACTTCGGTCATTTTCATACCGCCCTCGCTGTCCCAATGCACATCAACAGTCTCAATACCCGTGACATTGCCGTCATCGTCGGCGATAAAACGCTTACTGAGCAGGCTGTAGGTGCGCGGATCGTTGCCAAACTTGTGTGCCGCTTCCTGGTGACCGTAGTCAACCCGCAAAATGCGCGGCCAAGTGGGCCATGGGTTGTTGTCAGCACGTTCTTCGGGAGGCTGTGGCATCAATTCAAAATTGATAACATTCTTTGCACCGTGGCGCACTGAGGTACCAATACAGTCAGTACCGGTATCACCGCCACCGATGACGATAACCGTTTTGTCTTTGGCAGAAATATAGTCGCCGTCGGCCAACTCAGAATCTAACAGGCTCTTGGTATTGGCCTTGAGAAACTGCATGGCTGGGTAAATACCTTTTACCTCGCGATTCGGGATCGGTAGATCTCTAGCGTTAGTGGCGCCAACACAAACCAGTACCGCATCGTTGTCGGTTTTGATCTGTTCGTAGTCGGTAGCATTGTCGCCGCTACCGCCTACGTCGGCACGGGTAACAAAGGTAACCCCTTCTTCTTTCAATAGCTCGACCCGGCGCTCGACCAAATCTTTACCCAGCTTCATATTGGGTATGCCGTACATTAACAAACCACCAATGCGATCAGCGCGCTCGTAAACAGTGACCCAGTGGCCGGCTTTGTTGAGCTGCGCTGCTGCTGCCAAACCGGCAGGGCCGGAGCCTATAACGGCAACATTTTTACCGGTGCGCACCGCAGGTGGTTCAGCAACTACCCAGCCCTCTTTAAAGCCGCGATCAATAATGGCGTGCTCAATGTTCTTAATGGTTACTGGAGTCTCTACCGAACCCAATACACAGGATCCCTCACAGGGTGCGGGACAAACGCGGCCGGTAAACTCAGGAAAATTATTGGTCTTATGTAGGCGATCCAGCGCTTCGCGCCATTGATCCTTGTATACCAGATCGTTCCATTCGGGCACTAAGTTGTTGACTGGACAACCGTGACCAGACTGACAAAAGGGCACACCACAGTCCATACAGCGAGAGGCCTGGTCCTTTAAGATCGGGTTTTTGGCCTCAGAATAGAGTTCTTTGTAATCCAGAATACGACTGGATACTTCTCTATAAATTTGAGTGTCCCGGGCAAATTCTTTAAAACCTGTTGGATTTCCCATAATTCTTTAACCTGTCAATTTAGCTAAATCTTTTCCATAACAACTGCGCTATGTCTTAGCTATGGTGTTGCGCATTGTCTGTCTAATTGTGTTCGGCTGCAAACAAAACCGGTCAAACCACGTCACCCAAAGGCATTGCTGCCTCGGGCGGCGTTGTTGGTCTGTTAACCGGCCTTCTTTTTCGCCTGTTCGTTCAATACCCGCTTAAAGTCAGTGGGCATAACTTTCACAAACTGGCTCTTGGCGTTGTCCCAGTCCGCCAGAATTTTCTCGGCGACGGTAGAGCCGGTAAAGTTGAAGTGATTTTCGATTAAGGTTTTCAGTTCATTGCAATCGGCATCATTGTCCATTGGGTCCAAGTCAACCATGCCCATATTGCACTTCGCTTTAAATTGCTCATCGCGATCCCAGATATAGGCAATACCGCCACTCATGCCGGCGGCAAAGTTGCGTCCGGTTTCACCGAGTACTACCACCCGCCCGCCAGTCATGTACTCACAGCCGTGATCACCAACGCCTTCTACTACGGTGTTGGCACCACTGTTGCGCACACAAAAACGCTCGGCGGCAATACCGCGGAAGTAGGCATCACCGCTAGTAGCACCGTATAAACAAACATTACCGACTAGAATATTGTCTTCCGCGGCGAAGGAACTCACCTTGGGCGGATAGACAATAATGCGACCTCCGGAGAGACCTTTGCCGACGAAGTCGTTGGCATCACCTTCCACTTCCAGGGTAATACCTGAGGTGGTGAAGGCGCCGAGGCTCTGACCGGCACTGCCGTTCAACTTAATGCGCACGGTGTCATTGGGCAGCCCGTCGGCACCGTGTACCTTGGTGATCTCGTGAGACAGCATGGTGCCAACCACGCGGTTGATATTGATGATTGGCAGTTCCATCTCCACCTTTTCGCCGTTGCGAATAGCGGGCTGGGCGAGGTCGATAATCTGATTATCCAAGGCCAAATCAAGCCCGTGATCCTGGGCCTGGGTGCAGTAAGTGCCGACTTGGTCATGCATCTTTTGCGCTGGTGTCAAAATGGCGCTCAAATCAAGGCCGTCGGCCTTCCAGTGATCAATAGCACTACTCATTTCCAGTACGTCGCTGCGACCAACCATTTCGTTAATGGTCTTGAAGCCTAACTGCGCCATGATTTCGCGAACTTCTTCGGCAATGAAGAAGAAGTAGTTAACCACATTTTCTGGCTTGCCCTTAAACTTCTTGCGCAGCAGTGGATCCTGAGTGGCGATGCCAACAGGACAAGTATTGAGATGGCATTTGCGCATCATAATACAACCCAAGGTGACCAGCGGTGCAGTGGCGAAACCATACTCCTCAGCCCCCAGCAGCGCTGCGATAGCAACATCGCGACCGGTTTTTAACTGACCGTCGGTTTGCAGTACTACCCGCGAGCGCAAATCGTTCATCACCAAGGTTTGGTGGGTCTCGGCAATACCCAGTTCCCAGGGCAGGCCGGCGTGTTTGATCGAGGTCAGTGGCGAGGCACCGGTGCCGCCGTCGTGTCCGGCAATAACCAAGTGATCGGTTTTCGCTTTGGTGACACCAGCGGCGATAGTGCCTACACCCATCTCCGACACCAGCTTGACCGAGATGCGGGCGTGGCGATTGGCATTTTTAAGGTCGTGAATCAGCTGGGCCATATCCTCGATAGAGTAAATATCGTGGTGGGGCGGAGGGCTGATAAGACCAACACCGGGGGTTGAGTGGCGCAACATGGCGATATAGTCATCGACCTTACCGCCAGGTAATTCACCGCCCTCACCGGGCTTGGCACCCTGCGAGATCTTGATTTGCAGTTCGTCGGCGTTAGCTAAGTAGTTAGCGGTAACACCAAAGCGACCGGAGGCAACCTGCTTGATCGCCGAGCGCTTAGAGTCGCCATTGGCCATCGGCACAAAACGCTTAGCGTCTTCGCCGCCCTCACCGGTATTCGACTTACCGCCGATGCGGTTCATGGCAATAGCCAGGGTTTCGTGGGCCTCTGGGGAGATCGAGCCAAAGCTCATCGCACCGGTACAAAAACGTTTGACGATTTCTGCAGCCGACTCAACTGTGTCGATCGGTACTGGACCGCCGTTGACGCCCTCTTTAAAGTTCATCAGGCCGCGCAGGGTAGAACCCCGGGTGGCTTCTTCGTCGGAGGCCTTGGAGAACCGCCCAAAGGATTCTTTACTATTGGTGCGGGTCGCATCTTGCACCGAGGCAATAGTATCGGGGTTCCACATATGCCGCTCGCCTTCGGCGCGCCACTGGAAGTCACCGGGGTTGCTCAACTCAGTCAGCTGCAGCGGGTTGCGCTCTTTAAAAGCCATGGCATGGCGCCGCATCGACTCCTCTGCCAATACCCTGAAACCGACACCCTCAACCCGGCTGGCGGTGCCGACAAAGCAGCGATCAATGACTTCGCTGGCGAGACCGACCGCCTCGAATATTTGTGCACCCTTATAGGACTGTATGGTGGAAATACCCATCTTGGCCATGACTTTGAGCATGCCTTTGGCAACGCCTTTGCGGTAGGCGGCAACTATCTTGCTGTCATCATCGTACTTGTCGCCAGGCAGCAGACCGTCGCGCTGGGCCTGCCACAATGCCTCGAAAGCCAGGTAGGGGTTGATCGCGTCGGCGCCGTAGCCCACTAACATACAGAATTGGTGTACTTCACGGGCTTCGCCAGTTTCTACAATCAAGCCGATCTTGGTGCGATCGCTAGAGCCGACCAAGTGGTGGTGAACGGCACCGGTGGCCAGTAGCGCGTTAACCGGTACTCGGGTGGCCGATACATTGCGGTCAGACAAGACGATAAGGCTGTAGTTCTCGGCTACCGCAGCGCCGGCCTCGGCGCAGATACGCGCTAGGGCCGTTTGCAAGCCGTCACTGCCTTCACTCAAATCATAACTAATATCGATGAGCTTGGAGTTCCAGCCCTTGTGGTCGATATGACGCAGTGCGCCCAACTCTTCATTGCTGAGAATGGGGTGGGGAATGCGCAGGCGGTGAGCGTGCTGCTCGGTAGTTTCCAACAAATTGCCTTCGGGGCCAATATAGCACTCCAGCGACATCACCACTTCCTCTCGAATAGAGTCGATGGCGGGGTTAGTAACCTGGGCGAATAGCTGCTTAAAGTAGTCGTAAATCATACGGGGCTTGTCGGACAGACAGGCCAGAGCGCTGTCATTGCCCATTGAACCGACCGGATCGCGCTGCTCGGTAACTAGCGGCAGCAACATGTACTGCATGGTTTCCATGGTAAAACCAAAGGCCTTCATGCGACTTAACAGTGTGTCTTCGTCGAAACCGTGGGGCTCTTGCTCGGTGTTCAGGTCAGAAAAGTTCAGCGCCTGATTCTTCAGCCACTCGCCGTAGGGGCGCTTATTGGAATAGTTTTCCTTGAGCTCGGTGTCGCCGATTAAACGGCCCTGTTCAAAGTCTAGCAAAAACATCATGCCTGGCTGCAGTCGGCCCTTGGCCTTGACGTTGGCGGGTTCAACTTCGATAACACCCACTTCCGAGGCCATAATAACCTTGTCGTCGTGGGTGATGTAGTAGCGGCTGGGGCGCAGGCCGTTGCGGTCTAATACCGCGCCGATGTAGCGCCCGTCGGTAAAGGCGATCGAGGCTGGGCCGTCCCAAGGTTCCATAATGGTGGAGTTATACTCGTAGAAGTCTTTTTTGGCTTGGGACATAGCGTCGTCGTTCTGCCAGGCCTCGGGTACCATCAGCATCATTGCTTCTTGCAGACTGCGCCCGCTCATCAGCATAAATTCTAAGACATTGTCGAAACTACCAGAGTCGGAGCAATCGGGCTCTACCAGCGGAAACAGTTTGTCAATTTCGTCGCCAAAGAGATCGCTCTTGACCACACCTTCGCGGGCTTGCATCCAGTTGATGTTGCCTTTACGAGTGTTGATCTCACCGTTGTGGCTCATAAAACGGTTGGGCTGAGCCCGATCCCAGGAGGGAAAGGTATTGGTGCTGAAACGCGAGTGCACCATGGCTAAGTGACTGCTGTAGTCGGGGTCGGCCAGATCAGGATAGAAAGGCATTAACTGGTCGGGGGTGAGCATACCTTTATACACAATGACATCTGGGGCCAAGGTACACACGTAAAACTGCTCGCCCTGAAGTAGGGTGCTGTCACCGCGGTTGACGCGGGTGCTCTGCTTGCGAATTAAATACAGCTGGCGTTCGAAAGCGGCCTTGTCGATGGTGCTATCAGCGGCTATCACCAACTGCTCAATGACCGGCATGGCAGCCAGTGCGGCGGGACCAACATCGGCTTTAATCGGTTCTACCGGCACAGTTCTCCAGCCGATCAAGGTTTGCCCCTGGGCGCTGATAAAACCTTCAACCCGCTCTTTACAGGTGGCGCGCTCGGCGTCGTCTACCGGCAAAAATACATTGCCAATGGCGTAGCGGCCAGCTTCCGGCAAATCGGCGTTGAGGTCGCTCTTCACCACTTTGACAAAAAAATCGTGCGGCATACCGGTCATGATACCGCAACCGTCGCCGGTATTGGTTTCACAGCCACAGCCGCCGCGGTGATCCATGCGGCGCAGGGCGTGATCGGCCTCTAGCACGATATCGTGGCTGGGAATGCCCTTCATATTCGCGACAAAACCAACACCACAACTATCTTTTTCATTGGCTGGGTCATAGAGCCCCTGCGGTTGAGGAAAACCGAACTTTACCTCAGTGCTTACATCCAAAGTCATATAGCAATGCTCCAACTAAAACCGCCCATAAGTGCATGGGGTGTGACGAAAAAAAGGGAACGAAGGATATACCAGACATTACTGTAAAGCTACTTTATGTGTGCAATCCTTGGCCACTAAATGGCTGCAAGTGTTAACCCAGTGCTGCAACAGCTGTTAGTGGTGCCTCCAGGCGGCGGTTACGAGAGCTATTTAGACCTTGGTTATCGAAATAAGTGTCATTTATTCTATTTAAAATCAACGGTTTATAAAGCCCACAATGAGTGGAGGGGCTTTGCGATAGAACCGTTACGATTTTGCTGCAGCAGCACGTGAAAACTTTAAATAATTGCTCATTTTAGGCCCATTGTTACCCTGCTAGCCCGGGGCAAAATTGCCCTGTAATAGCGCATTGCAGTCATTGTTCGCTAACGGTGTCCTTTGACTGCCTCGGCGCAGCCGTTAGCGGGTGCAAAGGTGGCAGCACAAAAAAACGGCAAAGATATAGAGCTAAATAGGGCCAGCAAACGACAACGTAGCGGTTAACGGTGTTGGTGATGTTGTTAGCGATGTTGTTAGCGATGATGCTGTAGATGTTGCTAGTCAGTGGCACTGCTAGCTCCATTACTAGTACCGTTGTTATAGCCGTATTCCCTTAGGGGTTATACGCGGGCTAACCGCGTTTATCGTGAACATCCCCTATAGTGAGCCTGTTAGCTGCTCAGTTGCTAGAGTAGCAATGTTGCCATTGTTGTCTTTATCAACGTTGCCCAGCTATCTGCTATTAGTTATTTGGGAAGCTATCGGCAGCCGGCGAGTGGGTTGCGCCGGAAGAGTGCGGTACACAGGCCGGGTGTAGGTGCTCTATTGCCGCTATAGTTGCCGTCCTAATGTTGTTTGTACTCGGTATAGTTGTTCTTTTGAGAAATTGAAACGAAGCAAGGTGATCGCGGAAAGACAATAGAATATCGCCGGAAACCAGGAATACATCCATAACATCGATGTTTTAACCAGCTCGGTCTGGGGCACAGCGGGAACATAACCTACATAATCGAGTACTTGCAGTGCGGCGAAGCCGGTAATAGCCACGCCTAATTTGGTGGTGAAAGCCCAGATAGCGAAGTAACTGCCCTCTCGACGTTTTCCTGTTTTAGCTTCATCCCAGTCGATAACATCGGCAACCATAGCGGGTGGTAATGTTAGAAAGTTGCCGAAGGCAAAACCACCAAAAACCAGCACGATTGAAAAAAATCCGACCGAGCCACTATGTAACCACCAACCCGCGGCGCTGGTTAATGTGGAAATCACTATCGCAATCAGCCAGGTATTTCTTTTGCCGTATAAGTGCGTCAATCGGTGCCAGCAAGGCAGGCTAATAATGCCTGAGACAAAATAGATGAGCAGATAATATGACCAAGTCGGCAGCCATCCCGGTACCCATTGTGTCCACCAGTCAGGCGTGCCGATAATATAAATAGAGACGTAAATGACAAGAACCGCAGGAACCGCTGCTGCGATTGAGCTAAAAATAAACGGGATTAACAATTTGCGAAAGTGCGGGTTCGAGAAGGTGGCAAGCCAGCCAGCATAGGGATTCATGGAGGGGCGCCCTTGAAATTCCGAACGCTCTTTACTCACCACACCTGCAAAAATTAAGCAGACCGCGACGCCAGCGCCGAGGATTGCCCCCATAAAAGAATAGCCCTTAATACCGCCATACACATAAATGAGATACGCCGGTAAAATGGTAGCAGCTAACAAACCAAGTAATGCGCAGGTTTCTCGTATGGCGATCACCTTTACGCGCTCGTGGTAATCATCTGTTAGCTCTGCCCCAAGGCTGTAATAGGGGATTGCGCCGACCGTCCAGAGAAAGTAAGTCAGAATATACAGGCTCAACATATAGACCAGCAGATAGCCTTGATTATTAGTGGGGTCGTCGATTGTGGGCGGTGAGAATAGAAAGTAAAAAGCGATGCCAAGAGGGATTGCCGCGGCTATTATAAAAGGTCTTCTGCGGCCAAACCGAGTATCGGTTTTATCCGACAAATAGCCCATTAGCGGGTCGGTGACCGAATCAAATAATCGGGCAAACAGTAGCGCCCACGCCACCAAACCCGCAGATAAACCGACGAAATCGGTATAGAAATATTGTAGGTTAACTGCAACGACCAGGCCCAACAATGCGAAGCCGAAGTTGCCGGAACTGTATCCAACAATAGATGTATTGGACAAGCCCTGTGCCCGCGTTGAACTGTATTGGGCGGGTGGATCTAGAGGAGAGTTTATCGTTGACATGTTGAGGTCAGATCCCAATTATTATTGTTTATCTGCTCTAGCCAAGGCGTCCAGCTACGGTGTGCAACAAGAATATGCAGCTACAGCTTTTAACTACAGCTCCTAACTACAGCTTCCAACTACAGTTCCCAGCTACAGCTATAGCCAAAATTTATAGTAACCCCGTTGCCGTCGACTAGGAATCGCATGAATGAAAATGTACGTTACCAATATACGCTAAAGGGTAGTTTGAGGGAATGCGCTAACATTAACCGCCGTCCCCATCTAAGTGATTAAGGGCCGGCAATCAATGCGGTTTTTAAGGCAGAGCGCGCTGCAACGTAGCTACACTTTTTTCCTAGTGAATTGCATCGTTCTATTCAAATTCTCGATGCTCCCACCAGGGGAAAAACTCAGGCATTTCTGAACTGACTTTACCGGGAAATTGCGCGGGCCGCTTCTCAAGAAAAGACTCAACACCCTCTTTTGCATCGGCAGACTTACCCAGTGCATTGACGCCTCGTGAATCAATGTTGTGTGCTGCAACCGGGTGGTCTGCGCCGAGCATTTTCCACATCATATTTCGAATCAGGGCGATAGAAATTGAAGAGGTTTGATCGGCAAATTCTCGCGCCAGTTTTCTTGCAGCGGGTAACAAATCTTCCGGCTCATGCACGCTTCTTACTAGGCCTTTTTCCAATGCTTCAGGGGCGTTAAAAACACGGCCGGAGTAGGCCCATTCTAGCGCTTGGCTAATACCGACAAGACGGGGTAAAAACCAACTGGAGCAAGCTTCTGGCACGATACCGCGTTTAGAAAAAACAAATCCATAGCGCGCGCTAGTGGAAGCCAAACGCATATCCATAGCGCATTGCATAGTTGCGCCAATCCCCACTGCCGGGCCATTACACGCTGAGATAATAGGTTTTAAGCAATCAAAAATACGCAGCGTTAGAATGCCGCCGGTATCAGCAATGGATTGCTGCTGTGCAGCTGCTTTAGTCGCGGAGTCGGCATTAAAAGTGTCGGCACCGCCAGCGAGATCGGCGCCGGCACAAAAGCCTCTGCCAGCACCGGTTACGATAATCGCTTTCACTTCATCGTCGGCGTCGGCGCGATCCAGTGCGCTAATCATCTCTTTCATCATTGTGGTGGTGAAAGCATTAAGCTTTTCGGGGCGATTTAGGGTAATGGTGAGAATGCCGTCGTCTACATCGTATAATATTTGCTGGTAATCCATAGTGCCTCTCTCGAATCATTGATTGTTTGTAGTTGTAGTTGTAGTTGTAGTTGTAGTTGTAGTTGTTGATTTTGATTTTATTTTGTAGTTGTTAGAGGTGTATTGCCCACTGGTGAGCTCAACTTTGAGGCTAGGAGCTCATACGCATATTGCCGAGAAAGTCTATTTTGCTTAGTTTTACCCCCTTGGCTCTGAGTAGGTCATAACCGGTCGCCGCATGAAAATAAAAGTTGGGTAGTGAAAAACTCAGCAGGTAGTTAGCGGCGGTAAACCGCATTTCTCTGCTGTCCATGCGAAATATCACGGCATCTTGTGCTCTGACATCGATTGCGTCTAGGTCTGCGGCATTGACAGCGTCGAGTGCCGATTGAACGTGGGCGGTCAACCCAGCATAATCAAATGCCAGTGAAAAATCAGGAGGGCCCGCGTCACCGGTTGCGGTGGCCGTTAAGGCATTCATTGAGTGATGAACCACCGAGACCATCTGAAAGTGCAGTGGCTGCATGTCTTCAATTAACCGAAGATTGACCGCGTCATTAACGTCCTCCCCAATCGCTTCATAGTGCGCTCGCCCTTTTTCCAGATAACCCAAGACCGCTGGAATGATTTGTTGATAGCTGGAAATGACAGTTTCAGATAAACGATGGCTCATGGTGATTCCTTTGAGATTAAAAACACAGAGTGTATCAGAGTAGCGGCTAACGCAGCGATGTCTGGCCGTTAGGGGCGTTACCGTTCAGCCATTTTTTTGTGAGCCGGTTGTGTGGGGCGCGCGCGCGGCAAATAACGCTGTCTACAAGGTCTAGTAGCAAACTGTGGACAGGCGCCTTTATTGGTGAGGTTGTATCGGTTGCCTGCCTCTGCGAGTGTCGGCACTGTATGATGACGACGCAACACCGCATGATAAAAGTATGGCACGGCTAGTGTGGCATTAATAGTATGGCTAAGCAGTCGTCGTACCAATAGCTAGGGCGTAAGTAAGGTGGCTCATTGCCAAAGGGCCGACAGCTAAGACACCGCTGTCAAAATTAATACAATGACAACAAGGGAGGGAGGTGTTGAAAGCGTGGAGGGGCATTTGCGGGCTGTAACTGATGAGCCCATATATAAGCGAGATAAAATAGCTATCTACTATAGCCGCCACTCGAACAGTCGTTGAACGACCGCTACCAGTTGAACCCGACCCTGTAAGGAATTCTGTGTAATCGCCTACTACTGGCGCAAGGCTACAGCCATACAAACGTGGCAAATATATCAACGCCCACAAACTGGACTACGTCACCTAGCTTGATGGCCATTAGCGAGCGTTTTTTTCTTATTGCTTTATAACCATGTATTCGACCTTCGTTTCTATTTCGTCGGGCCTTTACCCGCTGTTTAATCCATAGCTCTTCTATGTCGAAGGTCTTATCAAATAAGGCTTCCTGAATTTATTCAACGTCTGAATCACAGGCTTTTTGATCGAGGTAGGCGTGGTAATACCGCGATAACTGATCCAATTACTGGAACGAATAAGGGTATTAATCCTTCTGCTACTCCGCCGGCTATACGTAATTGTAATGCTTAGCATCAGTTGACTTAGCTAGTAACTGCTCGCTCGATAAATATTGACGCCATTTCTTTTGCCATTAATGCAGAATCTTTATTGCCGCTGACATGGGCATCAACAATCGCACCTTCTAATAGTAAGTTTAGTTGCTTGGCCAGTAACACCGAGTTTTTAATCCCGGCAAGCTCTGCTTGGCTGCGGATATAATCCCGCGTTAGTCGCTTATGTTCTGCCGATATTATATGGCAGGGGTCGTCCTGGGCTGAAAACTCAGCCGAGGCATTAATGAACATACAGCCGAAAAACTCTTTTTCCTGAAACCATTGATGATGTGCATCAAATAAGGTCAATAGCCGCTCTTCAGCAGAGCTGCCAAGTCGTTCTGTTTCACGAACGATATTGTTGCGGAAAATCTCATCGCGCTTACGCAGTGTCGCTAATACCAATTCGTTCTTCGAGCGAAAGTGGTTGTACAAGGTCTTCTTTGAGACGCCTGCTTCTTTAATAATGCGCTCTATTCCGGTGGCATTAAAACCATCGCGATAAAACAATTTTAGTGCGTGCGAAACAATCAGCTCTCTTTTTGATAGTGCCGGCATAGTCATTCTCGGTCGTCATCCAATGTATACCGGTATGTTTACATTAAAATTCGTTATTAGCTATCCCTACGCTTAATTAACCTGATAAGTACAGTAATAATAATTTCGGAATATGATTAAACTACTGATTTTAAAGAGTTTAAAAAAAATATTTTAAAATCGTTGACAAGATATACCGATCGGTTTACCTTTCATATCAAGGTATACCGAACGGTTTCCTTCTGATGCTTCGGTATCACCCATTTATCTGAGGAGTACATAGCAATGCACCGAGCACTTATACCGCCATTTAATCTTGAGACTGCACAGCTAAAAGTTCAGCGTGCTG